>JANNCK010000121.1:0-3756 GCA_031386545.1 Sphingomonadales bacterium | reverse complement strand
CACACGCCGGTCTCGGTGGATGAAGTGGTCCGGCAATCGGGCGCACATCCGGCGGTGGTGGCGACGGTGTTGCTGGAGCTGGAACTCGCGGGAAGGTTGGGACGGCACGCAGGGGGACGGGTGAGTTTGGGGTGAGGGCATAGGCTTGTCGCCTTTCGCTGTATCATTCGCTGCTTGGTTTTCGGGCGCGAAGGCTTATGTTCCATTATCTGACACCCTGGCAGCGAGCGGCGACAATTGCCGTAATGTCTGCACTTTGGTCAGCGGGGCCTCGCGATCCGCGCGTGTGCTCGGCAGATTCAGATCGTTGTCGGAATATTCTAGTGCTAAGAAATCTGATCATTGCGACTAAGCTGTTCGCTTTCGTTAACTTGCTGTTTGCCCCTGTAATCGCCGTATTGTTGGTCGTCGCGTTTACGAGCGGCGATCGCTGGTGGTTTTTCTGCCTCGGGATTCCCGCCCAGATTGTTAACGCCGTCGTCTTGTTTTCTGAATCAGGTAGAGCACGGGCATGGACGCAAGTTAAGCGCGTCGCAGGACAGACTGCCTCCGTTAGTCGATCCGGAAACCTTACTTCTCCACTTAACAAGGGATAGCCCATGCTCATTCAAGACCGCCCCGAATTTCGTAACAAGACCGCCGTAATGACGTTCGCGCCCGATGATCTGGTCATCGACGCCGTGCGCGCTATGAGTGAGCGCAACTATGGGGCCGTCGTTATTGTCGATCCTGATCGTCGCCCGGTTGGCATCGTCAGCGAGCGCGATTTTATGCGCCGACTGCTCAACCGCGCGCTCGACCCCAACGCGACTCGGCTCGAAGAAATCATGACCCGCGAGCTGAAAGTTGCGCGCAAGGATGACGAACTGCTCAGCTGGCTTCAGCAGATGTCGAACGAACGATTTCGCCACTTGCCAGTCGTCGATGACGAGGGCAAACTTATTAATATCATGAGCCAAGGCGATTTTGTCAGTTACACATGGCCTCAGCTGCTCAATCGGATCGGCGAACAGGCGCGCGCGACTTTTGACATAAATCCGTCGATCTACCTCGCAATTGCAGGTGCTGTCGTTTTTATGCTGGTTGTCCTTACCGCCGTGGTCGTTGCGTTACGTTGATATTGAGGCGCTTGACGCCGCCCCGAAACCCCCGCCACCCTCGCGTGTACGTGTGAGGGGTACAATCGCTTGAAAAATCTGGTCATCGTCGAATCGCCTGCCAAGGCCAAAACCATCGAGGGGTATCTGGGCAAGGACTATAAAGTCCTCGCGTCCTACGGCCACGTCCGCGACTTGCCGCCCCGCGACGGATCGGTGAACCCTGACGAAGGGTTCGCGATGGAATGGGAAAATTACGCCGACAAGGCCAAGCAGCTCAAAGCGATCACCGATGCGGCAAAGGGCGTCGACCGTCTGATCCTCGCCACCGACCCTGACCGCGAGGGCGAGGCGATCAGCTGGCACGTCCGCGAAGTGCTGGCGAAGAAAAAGGCGCTCCCCGGTGACGTCCAGCGCGTCACGTTCAACGCGATAACCAAATCGGCGGTGTTGAGCGCGATGGCCGCGCCTCGTGCCTTGGACCACGATCTGATCGACGCTTATCGCGCACGTCGCGCGTTGGACTATCTGGTTGGATTCACGCTGTCGCCGGTGCTGTGGCGCAAGCTGCCCGGCGCGAAATCGGCGGGGCGGGTCCAGTCGGTGACGCTGCGGCTGGTCGTCGACCGCGAGCGCGAGATCGAAGCATTTCGGGCACAGGAATATTGGTCGGTTACCGCCGATCTGGAGCATGACGGGACCGCTTTCGAGGCGCGGCTGGTCCGGTGGCGCGGCGACAAGATCGACCGGCTGACCATCGGGGCCGAGGGCGATGCGATGGCCGCAAAGGCCGCTGTCGAGGGCGGACGCTTTGCCGTGGCCGATGTCGAAACCAAACCGCTGACGCGCAATCCGCCGCCGCCGTTCACGACATCGACGCTGCAACAGGAAGCCGCGCGCAAGCTCGGCTTCTCGGCCAGCCACACCATGCGGCTGGCGCAGGGGCTCTACGAGGACGGCGCGATCACCTATATGCGGACCGATGGCGTCCAGATGGACGGCAGTGCGATCACCGCCGCGCGCGGCGCGATCGCCAACCGTTATGACGCGAGCTATGTCCCTGACAAACCTCGTCATTACACCGCGAAAGCCAAGAACGCGCAGGAAGCGCACGAGGCAATCCGGCCGACCGATTTCGCCAAGGACCGCGCGGGGTCGGGGGATCACGCACGGCTGTATGACCTGGTCTTCAAGCGCGCGATGGCGAGCCAGATGGCTTCGGCACGGCTCGAACGCACCACCGTCGAACTGGTCGAAGGCACCGGACAACATACGCTGCGTGCGACTGGCCAGGTTGTGCTCTTCCCCGGCTATCTGGCGCTCTACGAAGAGGGTCAGGATGAAAAGGGCGAGGACGAAGGCCGCCTGCCTCGCATGAAATCGGGCGACGCGCCCGCCAAGAAAAGCGTTCGCGCCGACCAGCATTTCACCCAGCCGCCGCCGCGCTATTCGGAAGCCACACTGGTTAAAAAAATGGAGGAGCTCGGCATCGGGCGGCCATCGACCTATGCGTCGATCCTGCAGACCTTGAAGGACCGCGACTATGTTTCGACCGACAAGAACCGCTTTACGCCGAACGAAAGCGGGCGGCTGGTTACGGCGTTCCTCGAACGGTTTTTCGAACGCTATGTGAGCTATGATTACACCGCTGGCTTGGAAGAAAGTCTCGACGATGTGTCGGACGGACGGATGGCGTGGCAAGCGGTGCTCGAAGCTTTCTGGCGTGATTTCAAGCCGAAGACCACCGAAGTCATGGAGACATTACCCTCCGAGGTGACGGTCGCGCTCGACGAATATCTGTCGCCGTTCCTGTTTCCGCCGAAGGAGGACGGCACCGATCCGCGCTTGTGCCCGAATTGCGGCAACGGCAGGCTCGCGCTGCGCGGTGGCCGCTTCGGGGCGTTCGTCGCCTGCTCGAATTATCCCGAGTGCAAATATACCCGCAAGTTCGCGCAGGGCGGCTCTGCCGAAGCCGAAAACGGCGGTGGCGACGCCATTCTGGGAACCGATCCGGTGAGCGGGCTGGAAGTTGCTAGCAAGTCGGGACGCTTCGGTCCTTATGTCCAGCTGGGTGATGGCAAAGAGGCGAAGCGGTCGTCTATACCCAAGGATGCGGGTGAACTTGACCTTGAACTGGCGTTGAAACTGCTGAGCCTGCCGCGCGAAGTTGGCGTTCACCCTGAAACCGGCGAGAAGATTACTGCGAGCATCGGACGCTATGGCCCCTATCTCGCGCACAATGGCAAATATGCGCGACTGACCTCGACGGCGGAGGTGTTCGAGACGGGGATGAACACGGCGGTCGTCAAATTGGCCGAAGCACTCGTGAACGGCGGACGTCCAGCGCGGGGGACGACGGCACCGCTTAAAGTGCTCGGCGCGCACCCGCGTACCGAGCTTGAGATCAAGCTCATGGCCGGGCGCTATGGCCCCTATGTAACCGACGGTACGACCAATGCGACGGTGCCGAAGTCGGTCGAGCCCGAGGCGTTGACCTTGGAGGAGGCTGCCCAATTGATCGACGCCCGCGCGGCAGCGGCACCGGCGAAGAAGGGCAAGAAGAAGGCTGCACCGAAGAAGAAGGCGGCAGCGAAGAAGGCTCCGGCGAAGAAAAAGGTGAAAACGTAGGAAAAGGGCTTCGACAAGCTCAGCCAAGTCG
>JANNCK010000087.1:0-6881 GCA_031386545.1 Sphingomonadales bacterium | reverse complement strand
CAATGGTTTCAAGATCCATCGCGATCATCGGTTCGTCCTCGATGATAAGGACAGTTGCCCGCGTCTGCGATTCGATGTCGGCCAACGCCTCGACGACAAGGGCGTCGACCGCTGCACGGTCGGCTCCGATCAAATAGCCGGTATCCTCCGACGTGAACCCTTCCATAGCGGTCAGCAACAGCGCCTGTCGCGACCGCGGCGTCATCCGTGACAATCTGGCCCGCGCCAGCGCGCTGCGCCCCGTTGCAAAACTTTCGTCTTCATCGACTTCAATCGCCGCCGAATCCCAAATCACCTGAAACGTCCGGTAAAGGCCAAGGCGCGCATCGACGTCTGCCGGGAACTCTTCGGGTGCGGCAACAATCGCCTCAAGGGTAGCGCGGACATAGGCGTCGCCATGTTTTTGGCTGCCCGTCAACGCGCGGGCATAACGGCGAACGAACGGAAGGTGGGGAGCAAGCTGTTGACCGAGGGCCATGGTGTTTATCGTCCTTTGCGCGTGGCATCCGATAGTGTCGGACTGTCACGGGCTTTTGCAACCCCTATTGCCCCGAACCTGCCCGGACCGTTACGGCTACGAAATTCCCGTAGGGATGGAACCAACGAGCGACATTTTGGTTTCATGCGGGTGAACTAGAATTTACTTCGCAACTGACGTTGTGATTTATGCCGAATTCCGTAACATTTTCGACATCAATGGATGTCAGCGCAACAGGGTGGCAGGTGGTACAACCAAAACAACCGACAGCGCTGGGTAATTCGGCATCCGGCGATAATGGTGCCGTCACCAAAGCTGAGCCATCGGAACCAAAGGCTGCACCCGCTGATGTAGGCACGGCTTTGCGCAATGCGTTTCGGGCAACCGTCGAGGAAGATATTCCTGCAGAAATGCTCGACCTGTTGCGACGACTCGACTGATCGGAGGCACGGTGCAAGTGACCGGGCAGCGTGGATGGACGGCGACGTTCGCGCGGCTATCGACGAGTCAGAAACTGATTTTGATCCTGTCGTTGGCCCTGATGCCGCTGGGTGCCGTTGCACTGCTCGCGTCGTTGCAATCGGCGCGCACGGCCGATGCCCAACGCCGTGCCGACGTTCAGGTTGCAACAAATGAAGCGGCCCGCAAACTTGGTTCCGAACTGACAGCGGACATCCTCGCGCTTCGTAATGCAGCCGACGCCATGGATGAGTCGAGCGACAGCCGCGAACCCTGTGCATGGCTGAACGCGTTATTGGCGGCGAACCCGTTGCGACGCGTCCCCGCCGCCTTGTTTGGCCCCGGTTCTGCGTCACTATGCGCAAGTCCCAGCCTTGCTTCCCCGCGCCCATCCGTCCCGCTGTTCGATGCGGGCCCAGTTGTCCGCCGTGTCGGCGATGCACTTGAAATAATTATCGCCTCAAAGGGCGGCGGGAATGTCGCAATCGCCCGCTATAACGCGGTGACGCTGGCCCGTTTTGCGCGGCCCAGAGGTTTCGCCCTGCCCTATCGAATGATCCTGAATGCCGAGGATGGGATGATCGAGTTGATCGATGCACCCGATACATCGATATTCCAACGCACCGAGTCCGCGACCGTCCCTATCGGTGTTGGTCCCCTGACGCTTACAACAACGGTCAGCGCTGCGCCGTTTGGTGCCACCGAAGCGTTACTTGCGCTTTTGCCGCTGCTGATGTGGGCAGCAGCGGTTGGTGTCGGCTATTATGTTGTTGATCGCTTCCTTGTCCGTCCGCTGAAGGCATTGCGTGCTGCGGTCGGCACTTATGAGCCAGGATCGTCACGGCACATCCTTGCTGAAACTCCGGCAATCGAAATTCGTGATCTAGAAAGCAGTTTTACCGCTTTCGCCGACCGCCTGGCAGAACGCGAACGCGATGTAGAAACGGCACTTGCCGACCAGGTCAAGCTGACCCGTGAGGTTCACCACCGCGTCAAAAACAACCTTCAGGTCATTGCGAGCCTGATCAGCCTCCACGCGCGCGGGACGGTCTCGCCAGATGCGCAACTAGCGTATGCCGCCATCCAGCGTCGGGTCGATGCGCTCGCGATTGTCCACCGCAATCACTATGCCGAGCTTGAGAAAAACCTTGGTATCGACGTCAAGTTATTGGTCGGGGAACTCGTTGCCAATTTTCGGGCAAACGCCGGACAGGCCGGCATTGCCCCTGTTGTAACGGTCGCATCAGTGCCGCTCACCGTGGCGCAGGATACCGCCATGCCGCTGGCATTTCTGTTCACAGAGATCACCGAATTGGCGCTGTTTTCAGATTCTACGGCACCCATTGCCATTGTCGTGACAGAGCATGACCAGCCCGGCATTGCCCACATGTCGATGACATCGACATCGCTGGCCGACCGCGACATCGTCGAAGGATCGCCATCGCTCCGCATCATCGACGCACTTGCCCGGCAATTGCGTTCGTCGCTTGATTATGATGTGGCGCTCGGCAGTTACGGCGTCGATTTCCCGGTAATTCCTGCCGTTTTGAGCGATTAAATTATTTTTCGTCGCGGCGGGAACCTGATCGGGAATTGTCCGTTTTCACATACGGACGACGACCTTTTGCCCCCCCGCTATCGTCGTCCTAGTTAAGGGTCCGGAACGTCGTGCCATCCCCCCGGCTGACATTCCGGACCCCATTTTTTAGTCAGGCGGAAACTTCGGCCTTGCGGCGCGCCCGCTCGGTGAACCACGTTGCTATCAACGTCAGTTCGTACAGGATGCACAGCGGCACCGCGAGCAGCAGCATCGATCCGACATCCGGCGGCGTCAGCACCATCGCAATGCCGAATGCGCCGACAATGGCGTAGCGGCGCGACGCAACCAGTTGGGTGCGTGTCACAATTCCCGTCGCCTCCAGCAGCATAAGCAGCACTGGCAACAGGAATGACAGGCCAAAGCCAAACAGGAATTGCATCACGAAGCTGAGATAGTTTCCGACCGCAGGCAGCGCCTCTTGCTGCACACCACCCACCATCCCCTGGAAATTTGCGCCAAGCAGAAAGCTGAGCGCCAGCGGAATCGCGACAAAATAGGCAAGGCTCGCGCCGATCGTGAACAGCACGGGCGTTGCGAGCAGAAACGGCAGCACCGCCCGCTTTTCCTTTTTGTAGAGACCCGGCGCAATGAACAGCCACAACTGGTTGGCCAACACTGGAAACGACACCATCAGTGCGGCAAAGAATGCGACTTTAAGCTCGACGAAAAATGCCTCGAAAATCTGGGTATAAATCAGCTTGTCCTGGCCAGCTACCAACAAGGGGTGGACGAGCACGGCGAAAATATCGCGTGCAAAATAGAAGCAGACGCAGAACGCCACTGCCACCGCTGCAAAGCTCCACAGCAAGCGGCGGCGCAGCTCGATGAGATGTTCGAGCAAGGGTGCCTTTGATGCGTCAATATCAGGATCGGCCTCGCTCATGCGGGTTTTTCTTCCGGCGCGGGCACCGCTGGTGGCGCAACCGCTTCGGGAACAATGACTTCCGGCTCAGGCGCCGGGGTTGGCGTCACTACAGGAGTGGAAAAATCGGACAGCGAACTATGCTCGGCCATGATCCGGGCATTTTCCGCTTTCCACTTTTTCTCCATTTCCTCGAGCTCTGCCTCGCGGACCATGGCGTCGAACCCGCTGCGAAACTGGCCTGCCATACCGCGCGCTTTGCCGACAAAGCGGCCGACGACACGCATTGCCTTGGGCAAATCTTTGGGGCCGATGACGATCAACGCCACCAATGCGAACAGGATGAATTCGGACGTCCCGATGTCAAACACAGTTCAGCCGTTCGTAATCGGGGGCGATCCCCAAGTGCCATGAGCATCGTTCATGCGGAGCCGACCTTTCCGGTAATTGGGGACTGTCCCCAATTACGCGTCCTTGGCTGCCGAGGCCGCCTTTTGGGCTTCATGTTCGGCAATAATGTCAGCCGCAGTTTTGCCCTCGATCAAGGTCGCCGGTTTGGCGGGACTGACTGCGTCTTCTTCGGACATGCCTTTTTTGAAGTTTTTCACACCCTTGGCGACGTCACCCATCATCGACGAGAAACGCCCGCCACCGAGCAGTAGAATCGCGATCACCGCGAAAATAAGGATATGCGGAAGCGAGAGGCCCATCGAACGAACTCCGTGAATATAAGTGGTATCTAGTCGCTCTCGTCCGCGCTTTCCAGTTCCGCGTCACTTTCGTCTAAATCCCAGTCGTGGCCCATCGGGTCGAGCAGCCCGGCTGCGCGCAAATCATCGATACCGGGCAGGTCGCGGCGGTCAGGGAGGCCAAAATGCGACAGAAAATCGGGGGTTGTTGCATAGGTCAACGGGCGACCGGGCAATTGCCGTCGCCCCGCTGGCGCGATCCAGCCTGCCTCGATCAGCACATCGAGCGTCCCTCTCGAAATCTGCACGCCGCGAATCGCCTCGATTTCGGCGCGGCTAACCGGTTCATGATAGGCAATGATCGCCAGCGTTTCGACCCCGGCGCGGCTCAGGCGACGTGCCGATTCGCGGGTTTCGCGCAGCAGATGCGCGAGATCAGCCGCCGTCTGGAAATGCCAGCGTCCGCCGCGCTCGACCAGCTCGATCCCGTGCCCCGCGTGGCGCGCCGCGATCACCGACAGCACCCCGGTCACGTCATCAACACTCAGCCGCCGGGCAATGTCATCCGCCGCCAGCGGCACCTCGCTGGCAAACAACAGCGCCTCGACCGCGCGCGCCAGATCGTCAGGCAAATTCATGCCGCCTTGACCAGCAACGGCCCAAACGCCTCGTCCTGCCGCAAGTCGAGCGTGCCGCGGCGGGCGAGTTCGAGCATCGCCACAACGGTTGACGCCAGTGCCGAGCGCTGAAAATCGGGGTCGCCGCCTTTTGGCATAAATGCGGCAATCGCGGTCCAGTCGCGCATCCGCCCGACCAGTGCCTCGACGCGGGTAATCGCCGCGTCGATCGTCATGACCGGATTGCGCCTCACCTGATGCAGCACCGGCGCACTGCGCGCCGTCACCCGGCCATAAGCCGAAATCAGGTCATAGAGGCTTGCTTGCCACAACACATGCCGGTCGGTCGCCAGCCCCTCCGGACACCCGCGCAAAAACACATCGCGGTCGATCCGGTCGCGCGCCATCAGCCGCGCGCCGCTGTCGCGCATCGCATCGAGCCGCATCAACCGTTGCTGCAACCGCCAAGCCAGTTCCTCGGGCGATGGGTCGGCTTGCTCGGCTTTGGGCAGCAACAGGCAGGATTTGAGATAGGCGAGCCATGCCGCCATCACGAGATAATCCGCCGCCTGATCGAGATGCGCCGCCCCCGCCCGCTTCACATAATCGAGATATTGATCGACCAGCGCGAGAATCGAAATCGCCCGCAAATCAACCTTTTGCGACCGCGCGAGCGCCAGCAGCAGGTCCAGCGGCCCTTCCCACGCGCCAAGATCGACGGTCAGCGGGGCATCTTCTGAACAAGTGTCGTCTGAAAAAATGTCAGACACTTTCCTCAATCCGACCATGGGCGACACCAAAAAAGTGTCAGACACTTTTCCTGAAATGGCACCGAGTTAAAGGCACATTGCCCAGAAAAGTGTCTGACACTTTTTCGGAGACTAGACGAGCGCAAGCAACGCATCCCGTTTCGCCAGCAATTCAGGCAGCACCGCAAAATCCTCGACCGGCGCAATCGTCGCCATCGCCTGCACCAGCCGCTCGTGGCCCTCATCGGTCATTGCGGGCAGGATGTTCGCGATCCCGACCATCTCGTCCATCCGCCCCCAGCAATTGAGCGCAATATCGCATCCTGCCGCGACTGCCCCTGCCGCCCGCGACGGAACGTCACCCTTTAATGCCTGCATGTCGAGATCATCGCTCATCAACAGCCCGTCGAACCCGATTCGCCCGCGAATAATGTCGCGCACGATCACCCGGGACAACGTCGAGCACAGTTCGGTATCCCATGCCGGAAACATGATATGCCCGGTCATCCCCATCGGCGCGGTGTTGAGCTGGCGAAACGGCTGCAAATCTTGTTCGAGCGTTGCATCATCGGTATCCACCACCGGCAGGTCATAATGGCTATCGACCTTGGCGCGGCCCTGCCCCGGCATGTGCTTCACCACACCCACCACACCGCCTGCGCGCAGCCCATCGATTACGGCGCGCCCCAATGAGGCCACCCGTATCGGATCGCTGCCCAGCGCCCGGTCGCCAATCGCCGGATGGGTCTCGGGGGTCCGCACATCGAGGAGCGGCAGGCAATTGACGGTAATTCCAACCTCGGCGAGCATCAGCGCCAGCGCCTGTGAGTTCGCCCGCGCGGCTTCCAGCGCCGAAATTGGGGCAACATCATACAGCGCATCGAACGCTGCCCCGGCCGGAAACGCGGGCCATTCAGGCGGCTGCATTCGTGCGACACGACCGCCCTCCTGATCGATCAGGATCGCAAGGTCGCTGCGCCCCTCCAGCGCACGCAAACTATCGGTCAGGGCGCGAAGCTGCGCGCGGTCCACGCAATTGCGCTTGAACAGGATATAGCCTGCCGGTTTCGCCTCGGCGAAAAAAGCAATTTCATCGGCAGTCAGTACCGGCCCGGACAGGCCAAAAATCGCAGGGGTCATGCCGACTGGCATACCCCCGCGTTTCTACAGGTCAATTGACCTGAATACAGTTCTCGCCTGCGGCCTTCAACTTGGCGCAAACACCTGCTGCCTGTGCGCCCGCTTCGGCGCGAAGACGGTAGACGGTCGAGCCGCCGACTTCAGCCGCAACGATCTGGCGCTTCAGCGGTGCAATGAACGCAAACCGGCCCGCCAGTGATGTCCACGCCGTGCCGGCTTTCGCTTCCGAACCGAACGCGCCAAGCTGAACCATGGTGCCGCCTGCGCCCGTCCGCATCGGCGCGACC
>JANNCK010000067.1:0-6942 GCA_031386545.1 Sphingomonadales bacterium | reverse complement strand
GCGGCATTGAACAATTCGGCCAGCAATTCGGCCCGCGTCATCCGGGCACAGCCAAGTTCGGTCGCGCGGACGATGTCGGGGACGGTCGCCTCGATCGCGGCGGAGGCCACGACAATCTGGTCAGCCGAGACGATGCCGCTGCCGTCCTGCGCATGCAGGCAGATGCCTTGTGTGGTTAGTCCCGCGAACTTGGACCCAAGCCGTCCTTGGTCGAGCGAACGGTCCGACCCCGCCACGCTATCGCCACGCGCTGCAACAATCTCTGCCAGCGGCATCATGCCACTGCCGCCGATACCGACAAAAAAATAGGATTTGCTCACCGCTGCGCTATCACCCGTTCGCCAAGGAGGGGCAAGATGCGGATTGCTGTTGTCGCACCGTCGAATACCGTTTCACCGCAAATCCCGGCGCAGATCGCCGCGCTGGCGCGCGCGCGCTACGGCGATGCCGCGCCCGAGATCGTGTTTCACCCGCAATGCTTCCTTTCGGAAGGGCATTTCGCCGGACCAGATGTCGCGCGCGTGGACGCACTGGTCGCGGTCGCCAATGATCCCGGTTTCGACGCGGTATGGTTCGGGCGCGGCGGTTATGGCGCGAACCGCATTGCCGAGACCGCGATCACGCGGATGGGCGAGGCCGCGCGGACAAAGATTTTTCTCGGGTATAGCGATGGCGGATTTGTGCTGGCAGGATTGCTGGCGAAGGGGATCGGTCGCCCGGTTCACGGCCCGATGCCAAGCGACATGGTGCGTGACGACGGCGAGGCGGCCGTCGTGCGCGCGCTCGACTGGTTGATCGCCCCGACCCCGGCACCGCACCCACAGCTCGCGTTCAACCTGACCGTCCTGTCAAACCTGCTCGGCACCCCGCTGGAGCCCGACCTGGCCGGTCGCGTCGTGATGATCGAGGAGGTGGCCGAGGAAATGTACCGCATCGACCGCACCCTGTTCCATGTGACGTCGAGCGCCAATGTGCGGACTTGCGCGGGGATCATGCTTGGCCGGTGTGCGCCTATTCCCGACAATACGCCCGATTTCGCGATGGATGAGGAAGCCGTCGCGCGTCACTGGTGCAGGGTCGCGGGCATCGCGTGGCTAGGCCGCGCCGACATCGGCCATGATGCCGACAATAAAGTCGTGCCCTTCGCCTGAGAAATTATCCGGTTGTTCGGATTTTGCGCTTAGCGTCCTGCCTAGTTTGAAGGGCGATAGGGGATTAGCGGCAATGCGTTTGATTTTTTCGATTGTCGCGACCCTCGCGCTGTTGTTCACCGCCGCCTGTGCCAAGGAAGGCACGGTTTACAATGCGCCCATCGACACAGTGTACGAAAAGCTGGCCGCGCTCGATCTGGGCAAGGGCCACGAGTCGGCGGTCTTTCGCTACAATGAACAATCGCCGCCGGTGGACAGCGTCCCCAACCAATCGGTCAGCTGGTTCATGGGCAAGAACGGCAAGGGCACGGCAATTACCGCGCATCTGAGTGACGAAGGCGGTGGCAAGACGCGCGTCCTCGTCGAAGTACAGACGCCTGACATGGGTGCCTATCAACCGCTGGGCGGCATGGCGCGCAACATGATCCGCGAACGCATCGCCGCGTACCTTGAGGAACGCCCCTATGACGACCAGAAGTTCGTCGATGCGATGTACGGCGGCAATGCGAGTCTGGTGCCCAAGGAAATGCGCGAGGCCGGGACGGCGGCGCTCAAGATGGAGGCCGACATGCAGCGCGAGGCCAAGGAAAACGACGCCGCGCGCGACAGCAGTCCATCAGCGGACAGTTCAAGCGTGTCGAGGAGCGATGTGCGCAGCGCAGCACCAATGGTCAATACTTCGCTGTATAATCGCCCGTAGCGGGCTTCGCCGCCAAGGCCATCCCCGCCGAGGGCAAACACCGCCGAGGGCAAACACCGCCATCGGCGTGGGACAACTAAAAAAGGTACGCAACGCAACTACTCGTCCGGGGGGATGGACGCGGCTCTGAACGCCGTGGTCGGCATCGGGTTCCCGAAGACGGCATAAATATTTTGTTGCGGCCCACGGGCAGGCGGATGAAGGGGTGTCATGCGCTGCATATTCATGGCCCTGATTGCGGGTGTCGCTTCCGTTGTCGCCGCGCCGGTTGCGGCCCGCACGACATTGGGCAGTTTTGAAAACTGGGGCGCATTCCGCGACGAAGCGCCAACGCGCTGTTTCGCGATTGCCCAACCGGTCCGGGGCGGCGGCGGTGGCAAATGGCCCCCCTTCGCCAGTGTCGGGAGCTGGCCGCAATCGGGCGTGCGCGGGCAATTTTATGTGCGCCTGAGCCGCGAGCGTCGCGCAAACTCGGTGGTCACGCTTATCATCGATGACCGTAAATTCGCGCTGGTGGCGGGCGCAGCCGACGCCTGGGCTCCCGACGCGCGCACCGACGCCGCCATCGTCGCCGCCATGCGCAGCGCCCGCAGCATGAGCGTGGCGAGCGTCGCCGCAACCGGCGGTGGCTTTGCCGAAACCTATGCGCTGAAGGGCGCAGCCACGGCGATCGATGCGGCCGCGCTTGGCTGTGCGCGCCGCTGAGCCTACAGGGGCGCGATGACGCCGCTTATGTCCAGCCCGGGAAACATCGATCCCGTCCCCGTTGCGCGCCCTGTGGAACCGCGCCCTGATGGCAAGATCGACCTTGTCGGCCTCGGCAAGCCTGCGCTGCGCGCGGTGCTGGAGGAGGCCGGACTCGACGCCAAGGCGGCCAAGCTGCGCGCCAAGCAGATCTGGCACTGGATTTATAACCGTGGTGTTACCGATTTCACGATGATGACCGACATCGCACGCGCGCAACAGCCGTGGTTGAGCGAACGCTTTGTCATTGCGCGGCCCGAGATTGTCGAGGCGCAGGTATCAACCGACGGCACCCGCAAATGGCTGCTCCGCACACCAGATGCCCAAGAGTTCGAGATGGTGTTCATCCCCGACGCCGACCGGGGCACCTTGTGTGTTTCGTCGCAGGTCGGCTGCACACTCAATTGCCGGTTCTGCCACACCGGCACGATGCGCCTAGTCCGCAACCTGACGGCGGGAGAGATCGTCGGGCAAGTGATGCTGGCGCGCGATTCGCTGGGCGAATGGCCCTATGCGGGCGACGGGGAGACCAATAATTACAAGACCGAGGGACGGTTGCTGACCAACATCGTGATGATGGGCATGGGTGAGCCGCTGTATAATTTTGACGCGGTGCGCGATGCGTTGAAAATCGTGATGGACGGTGACGGGCTGGGGCTGAGCCGGCGGCGAATCACGCTCAGCACGTCGGGCGTGGTGCCGATGATGGCGCGCGCGGGCGCGGAGATCGGGGTCAATCTGGCGGTGTCGCTCCATGCGGTGACCAAGGAAGTGCGCGACGAGATCGTGCCCCTCAACCGTAAATACGGCATCGAGGAATTGTTGCAGGCGTGCGCCGATTATCCGGGCGCGAACAACGCGCGGCGGATTACGTTTGAATATGTCATGCTGCGCGACAAGAACGACAGCGACGCCGACGCGCACGAACTCGTCCGCCTGATCCGCAAATATAATTTGCCCGCCAAGGTCAATCTAATCCCGTTCAACCCGTGGCCGGGTGCGGCGTATGACACGTCAACGCCCGAGCGGATTAAATCGTTCAGCAGCATCGTGTTCAACGCGGGCATCAGCGCGCCGGTGCGAACGCCGAGGGGGCGCGACATCGACGCGGCGTGCGGGCAGTTGAAGACGGCAAGCGAAAAGAAGTCGCGGGCGGAACTGGATGCGCTGGCGGAGGAAAAGCAGGCGGCGTTGGGGTGACTTACCTCCCCTCGCGCGCCATCGCCTCGCGCAAAATTGCATTGATCCGCGTCTGATAGCCTTTGCCCTTGGCGCGCAGCCAGTGGAGGACGTCGGCGTCGATCCGCACCGTCGTCGATTGCTTCAACGCCCGATAAAGATCGCTGTTACGAAGGCGAACGCCTTTCGAGAAGTCGGACTCCGGGATGTCGCTCGTGTCGATGTCCTCGTCAGCCAGCTTCGACAAGTGCCCGATTTGCGCGCGTTCCTCTGCAGTGAGTGGCGGTGGATTGTCGATATCAAAATAGCTGCGCACGATTCGCTCTGTCATAATATCTCCTTTCTGCGGGCGTCGCATGACGCGCTGAAATAATACGGACCACGCCCTCCTCGCCGCGTGGAAAGCTATGCGCGACAAGCAAGATCGCTACACCATCGATCATGCCGATCGTCTGCCAACGATATTCCCCACTTTCGATGCGGTCGTGCACGACGATGGCAAACGGATCGGCAAACGCACGCCGAGCAAATTCGAAAGTCACGCGGTGTTTGCGCCAATTCGCGGCAGCCTTTACCTCATCCCATTCGAAGGTGCTGTCCATACAGCATTGTTACTACATTGAAGGCGGCGGCACAAATGGCTTTACCTGAACTCGCCCTCGCCGCCGCCGCAGGCCTTGTCGGCGGCGCGATGAATGCGCTGGCGGGCGGGGGCACGTTTGCGACGATGCCTGCGCTTATTGCGCTGGGCCTGCCGTCCCCCGCCGCCAATGCGACCAGCAATGTCGCGTTGCAACCGGGTGCCATGACAGCCGCGTGGGGGTTTCGCGACGGGTTGGAGCCACTGGGCGGGGTATCAATCCGGACATTGTCGGTGATTACGTTTGCGGGCGGGCTGGCGGGGAGTTTGCTGCTTGTCGTGACGCCGACGCGGACATTCGACATCATCATTCCATGGTTGTTGCTGGTGGCGTTCCTTGCCATCGCGTTCGGCAAGCAGGCCGCCGCCGCGCTGAGCAAGCGCATCACGATTGGCACCCGCACCCTGATGGTCGCGCAATCGTTACTTGGGCTTTACGGGGGCTATTTCGGCGGCGGTGTCGGGATTATGACGACCGCAACCTATGGCCTGCTGGCGGGAATACCGCCGCACCGCCTGATGGCCCCGCGCACCTTGATGCTGGCGATTGCCAATACCGCCGCCGCCATCGTCTTCATCGGATTCGGGCTGGTGCGCTGGTGGGTGTGCCTGCCGATGATGGCGGGCGCGATTATCGGCGGATGGTTGGGCGCGAAGCTCGGCAACAAGTTGCCGCCGCCGATGATCCGGATTTGGACATTGGGCGTGACCGCGACAACAACATTGGTGTTTTTCGTGCGCGCCTATGGGTAACTTTTTCGTGCTTGCCGACGTATCCGCTTCGCGCGATGTTGGACGTGCATCCGGAGAGTAGTGAATGACCGAAGCAGTCGAAGTGCGCGGCGGCGAGCTGGTCAAGCGGCACCGGCTGTTCACGCGCATCTGGCACTGGGTCAACGCGGTTGCGGTCATCGTGATGCTGATGTCGGGCCTGATGATCTCCAACGCGCATCCGCGGCTGTATTGGGGGCAATATGGCGCGAATTCCGACACGCCGTGGCTCGACCTGACCTTGTGGCTGGAAGGCGGACGTTTCCCGGGATGGGCGACAATCCCCTCGACTTACAACCTTGCGCTGGGGCGGCAATGGCATCTGGCGTTTGCGTGGGTGTTGGCGTTCGGGTTCCTTGCTTACATCATCGTGAGCCTGGTCAACCGGCACATCCAGCGCGATCTGGCGCTAAAGCGGGGGGAGTTGTCACCCCAGCATCTGGTCGCGGAAATTGTGCATCACGCGCAATTAAAATTCCCGACGGGGGCGGCGGCGCTCAGCTATAATACGCTGCAGAAGATCACCTATGTCGTGGTATTGTTCGGCCTGATCCCGCTGTTGATCCTGACCGGGATGTGCCTGATGCCCGGATTGTCGCCGATTACCGGCTGGGCCATCGACCTGTTCGGCGGCCGGGCGACGGCACGGTCGCTGCATTTCATCTGCGCGGGCGGGATCGCGCTGTTCATCGTCGTCCACCTGCTGCTGGTGGTGCTGGCAGGGCCGTATAACGAGATCCGCTCGATGATTACCGGCAAGTTCCGCGTGCCGCACGACCGGCCACCGAAGGTCGCACCTGACCCGGTCCCCGAACTTGCAGGAGAAGCGGCATGAGCATGATCCTCACCCGCCGCGCGCTCGTCGGCGGCATGGTCGCTAGCAGCGGCCTCGCGCTGTCGGGATGCGACGCGCTCGGCAATAACCCGCAGTTCCGCGAGGTGCTAAAACTCGGCGAGGACGCCAATTACGCCATCCACCGGACGCTAGTTGACCGAATGGCACTGGCAAAGGAATTCGCGCCGAGCCAGCGGTCGCGGGTTTTCCGGTCGAACGGAACGCGGCTGCCGGTTGGCGAGGACTATGCGCGCCATATCGCAACCGAATTCCGCGATTGGACTCTGGTGATCGACGGGCTGGTGGCCAAGCCCCAGATTCTGCCGATCAATCAAGTGCGCGCAATGCCGGCGCGCCAGCAGATTACCCGGCATGATTGTGTCGAGGGGTGGAGCGCGATTGCGAAGTGGACAGGGGTGCCGGTCAAACTGTTGCTCGACGGCGCGGGGTTGAGGGCCGAGGCGCGCTATATCGTGTTCCACTGCGCCGATGCCAATGACGGCACGCCTTACTATGAATCGTTAGACTTGATCGATTCCTTTCACCCGCAGACCATTCTCGCGTGGAACCTGAACGACGACCCGTTGCCGGTGATGAACGGCGCGCCGCTGCGCCTGCGGGTCGAGCGGCAATTGGGCTATAAACACGCCAAATATGTCCAGCGGATCGAAGCGGTCGCAAGCCTGAAAAACGTTTATCGTGGCAAGGGTGGCTTCTGGGAAGACGGCGCGGGTTACGAATGGTATGCGGGGGCGTAACCTTGCAGAGTTTGTCCTATGTCTTTGCTCGACAGTTTTCTGTCCAAGATCGTCCGCCACGGCACACTGACCGTCACTGACCATAAGGGGCAGGTCAGCAAAGTCGGCACGCCGACGCAGGGCTTTCCCGACATCACCGTCCGCCTCGCCGATGCGAAAGTCGC
>JANNCK010000063.1:0-7753 GCA_031386545.1 Sphingomonadales bacterium | reverse complement strand
TTTGGCCCCAGTTCGCGGGCCATGCTTTGCGCCAGCATCCGCAGGCTCGCCTTCGCGCCCGAAAACGCCGCATAGCCACTGCCGCCACGCAACGAGGCGGTGGCGCCGGTGAAGATGATCGTGCCGCGCCCCCGGGTCAGCATGACCCGCGCGGTTTCGCGGCCCATCAGGAACCCGCCGAAGCACGCCATTTCCCAGACCTTTCGATAGACCCGCGCGGTCATTTCGGTGATCGGGAAGTTGACGTTCGCCCCGATATTGAAGACGGCCACTTCGATAGGGCCGACGTCGCGTTCAATGGCATCGACCATCGCTACGACATCGTCTTCCTCGCGGGCATCACCGGGATAGGCGCGGGCGGACAAGCCGTCGTCGCGGATCGATTGCGCCAATGCTTCCAATTTGTCGGCATTGGTCGCGCGGCGGTTGACGCAGGCGGTCAGCCCTTCGCGCGCAAATGCCCGGGCAATCGCGCCGCCGGTCGCGTCACCCGCGCCGACAATCAATGCAGCTCCACCCATGACATCGTCTCCCCGGTTGCCGCTGTCCGTCAGTCATCCCTATATGCGCCTGACTTCGACACGCAAAGGCGACGAATGCACCGCGAGCTGCCCAACTTCAGCGACTATATCGTTTTCGTCGACGAGAGTGGATCGCCGACTCTGCGACCGCTTGACCCCGACTATCCCATCTTTGTTTTGGTGTTCTGCATCGTTGAGAAGACTGCCTATGCCGAGCGACTTCAGCCTGCGATGAAAAAGCTGAAGTTCGAGTTCTTTGGCCATGACATGGTCGCCTTGCACGCACACGACATCCGCAAACCCAAGGGCGAGTTTGGCTTTCTGACGGATGCCGTTTTGCGCGCGCGGTTTTTGGCACGGTTGGATGAGTTGGTTAGCGCGGCAGAAATCGATCTGGTTGTACATATCATCGACAAACCGAAGCTGATTGCGCGTTATGCCAAGCCCTTCGACCCCTACAACATTGCGCTACGGATGTGCTTGGAACAGCTTGCGCTGTTCTTGCGTGAAAAAGGACAAACCGGTCGATTGACCCACATCATTGCGGAATCACGGGGTCGCAAGGAGGACCAACAGCTCGAACTAGAATTTCGGCGGATTATTGACCCCAATCACAATTGGGGGATAGCCGATAAGTTTCGCGTCAACGAGACTCCTTTCGACCTGCGTTTCGTGGAAAAGAAGATCAATTCTGCTGGATTGCAATTGGCCGATCTGACTGGTCAACCTATCGGTCGAAACTACATAAAGCCCGACCAGCCAAACCACGCTTTCGATGTTTTGCGACCGAAAGTTTTCAAGACGATCTGGAATTTCCCCTAGCCAAAAAGCAGAAGGGCCCCGAATTACTCCGAGACCCCACGCCGACCAGAATTTCCAGTCCATTTGACCATATGTATGCGAAAATATTACCGACAAGTCAATCAAAAGGCACACCATGACCGCAGACGGCACGATCAGCATTCGGGTAAACGGCGAGCACCGGCGGGTGATGGCGGGGATCAGCTTTGCGGCGCTGGCGAACGAACTCGGGCTGGAGCCGACACGGGTGGCTGTCGAGCGCAATCTGGAGATTGTGCCACGTTCGACCTTGGCCGATGTCATGGTGACGGACGGCGACGAGATCGAGATCGTGACGTTCGTTGGCGGCGGCGATCACGAGGACACTGATACATGGACCGTTGCGGGCCAGACGTTCACCTCGCGGCTGATCGTCGGCACCGGCAAGTATAAATCATTCGAGGAAAATGCCGCGGCGGTCGCGGCATCGGGGGCCGAGATCGTCACGGTGGCGGTGCGGCGGGTGAACATCAGCGACCGTAATGCGCCGATGCTGACTGACTTCATCGATCCGAAAAAGATCGTCTATCTGCCCAATACGGCGGGCTGTTTCACCGCCGATGATGCGATCCGCACGTTGCGGCTGGCGCGCGAGGCGGGCGGCTGGGATCTGGTGAAGCTCGAAGTGCTGGGCGAGGCGAAAACGCTCTATCCCGACATGCGCGAGACGCTGAAGGCGACCGAGGTGCTGGTCCGCGAAGGGTTCAAGCCGATGGTCTATTGCGTCGATGACCCGATTGGCGCGAAGCAGCTCGAAGAGGCAGGCGCGGTGGCGATCATGCCGCTGGGCGCACCGATTGGATCGGGGCTGGGCATCCAGAACCGCGTGACGATCCGCCTGATCGTCGAGGGGGCAAAGGTGCCGGTGCTGGTCGATGCTGGTGTTGGCACCGCGAGTGATGCCGCCGTGGCGATGGAATTGGGCTGCGACGGGGTGTTGATGAACACCGCGATTGCCGAAGCGAAAGACCCGATCCGCATGGCGCGCGCGATGAAACTGGCCGTCGAAAGCGGGCGGCTGGCTTACCTAAGCGGCCGAATGGGGCTGCGTCGTTATGCCGATCCCAGCAGTCCATTAGCGGGGCTGATCTAGCGGAACCTAAAGCGCGTTCGCCCGTTTCCTAGACCGACACCAACCCGGTGCCGTGTAAAAGGATGTGCGTCATGGGCGAACTGATCGACAAGGCAAAAGGTTATGCCAACGAAGCCGCCGGTAATACCAAGCAGGCAATCGGCAATGCGACCGACAACGACAAGCTTGAGGCCGAGGGCCTCGCTCAGGAAGCCAAGGGCGACCTGCAAAAAGCCAAGGGCGCTGTGAAAGGCGCATTCGGCGACAAGGTCTAGGACGACCCAATTTTACCGAGTTCCGCTTCCCTAGCGGATGGCGAATGGGCCGCTCCGGGTAACCGGGGCGGTCCTTTTTCATGTCAGCGCGCGCGTATTGCCGCGATCGTCGTGCCTGCCGAGATCCGTTCCATATCGGTTTTGAGATGAAGCAGTTTGACCCCCGGTTGGGCGAGTGCCCGGTCAAGTGCAGGGGCAAAATCTGCGGTTTCCTCGACAGTTTCGGACCAGGCACCATAGGCACGGGCCAGCGCAGCAAAATCAGGGTTTCTCAACGCTGTGCCACTCACTCTTGACGGATATTCGCGTTCCTGGTGCATCCGGATGGTGCCATAGCCGCCATTGTCGATGACCAGCACGATCATGTCCGTGCCATGCTGGACAGCGGTTGCCAGTTCCTGTCCGTTCATCAGGAAATCGCCGTCACCCGCGAGCGCGACGACTTTGCGGTCGGGATGGCGCAGACTCGCCGCGACGGCGGCGGGGACGCCGTAACCCATTGCTCCTGCAGTGGGGGCGAGCTGGCACGATTGCCCGGAATAGCGCCAATAACGATGCCACCAGCTGCTGAAATTGCCCGCCCCGTTGCAGATAAAGGTGTCGGTCGGCATCCGGTCACGCATCGCCGCGACGCACATGCCAAGGTCAAGCTTGGTATCAAAAGGCACGGGGGTGCTCCATGCCTTCCATTCCTCATTGGCCTCGTCACCGTCTTTGAAACGGATGATGTCGTCGTCCCACAGCGCCGCCATTTCGGCGAATTCATGCGGATAGGCACAGATCGGCAGGTCGGTGCGGTAGACGCGGTTGAGTTCGGTCGGGTCGGGGTGGACGTGGATCAGGATCTGGTCGGGGTGGTCGGGCGTAATCAGCGTGTAGCCATCGGTCGTCGCCTCGCCCAGCCGCGCGCCGAGCACGAGGATGAGGTCGGCGTTCTTGATCCGCTCGACCAGCTTGGGATTGGGGCCGTAGCCCAAATTCCCGGCATAGACCGGACAGGCGTTGTCGATGGCGTCCTGTCGCCGGAATGCAGCCGCCACGGGCAACCCGATCCGCGTCGCGAATTCGGCGAAATAATGCCCGCAGCCGACATCCCAGCCACCGCCGCCGACGATGGCAACCGGCGAAACTGCATCCTTGAGCAGCGCCATCACCTGTTCCATCGCCGCGCCGTCGGGATCCTGTTCGGGGGGTGTGATGCGCGGACGGTCGCGGGCCTCGACGATGTCGCACAGCATGTCTTCGGGCAGCGCGAGCACGACCGGGCCGGGGCGTCCGGCCATGGCGGTGGCATAGGCGCGCGCGACATATTCCGGAATGCGTGCCGCATCGTCGATGCGGGCGGCCCACTTACATAGCGGGCCGAACATCGCGGCGAAATCGACCTCCTGAAACCCCTCGCGGTCGCGCATCCCGCGATCGACATCACCGATGAACAGGATCATCGGCTGCGAATCCTGCATCGCGACGTGCACGCCGATGCTGGCGTTGGTCGCCCCCGGCCCGCGCGTGACGAAGGCGACGCCGGGCCGGCCCGTCATCGCGCCATCCGCACACGCCATGAACGCGACGCCGCCCTCCTGACGGCAAGTCACCGTCTGGATTTGCGGCGTGTCGTGCAGCGCGTCGAGCACCGCGAGAAAGCTTTCGCCGGGAACATGGAAAATGCGATCGCAGCCTTGGAGGACGAGCTGATCGACGAGAATGCGGCCGCCGGTGCGGGGTTTCAGTCTTTCCATTCGCTTCGCCTAGCCGGTAATCTTGTTTCTGCTGTTCGCCATGGTTTGAATCCACGGATTCCCCTGATGACAGGATTTCCGGCTTTGTCCCAGACCTCTAAGGTTTCGCTGTCGATGTTGCGATAATGCTCGGTGCTACCCCAAGACCATCGGAATGTAATTTGGTCCGAAGAAAATGCCCACTTTTTCGCTCCAAGGGCCAAGAACGAATATGTAACTCCTGCAACACTTATGACATGCTGATGCCAAGCCTTGGTATTGCCACCCTTGCTCGGCGGCCGCGACTTGTCTTTCAAATATATGCCGTATTTTTCAAGAGAACTGCGCGGGAGAATATGCTGCTCTTCGGCCGAGATTTGGGGGCCACCGTTCACGCAGTTGCCACTTTCTTAGGTCGCCCGCCCTGTCGCCCGTTCTCCCTCGACGCTGCGACCTTGGCTGCCGTCTGTGCGCGTCCGCCTTGCGCGCCAAGTTCGCGGGCCATCCAGCGTTTGGATCCGAGCACACCCTGCATCAGCGCAGGGACGTAAAGGTCGGCGTCAAGCCGGGGCCAGTGCAGCCCCAGTCCCGCCGCGCTGATCTCGATGTCGGCAAGGCTGTCAGGCGATGCATCGGCAAGTCCCTCTGCCATATGCGTTGGAAACGTCAGCTCGATCCCGGTACTGAGAGCAATGACAACGCGCGACCGGCGACGGTCGTAGCGAGCCGACACGGCGTGACCCGCCTCGCGCAGGGTTGCCATCCGCGCCTCCGCAGCAGTCAACTCAGCCTCAGTAATCGCCATGGATTTTCTCCCATTTGCCGCACAGTGCCGTAAGGTTCGCCATCAGAGCGTCAGCCATGGTGTTCAATTCAGCGAGCCTGAACCCAAAGCTTTCTCGTAATTCTGGCGGACCTTTGGGGCACCGGAGATAAAATACCGCTTCGCCATCACTGCTCTTCACATGAACATGTGCCGGACGGTGATCGTTAGGCCAGATAACCACGCGGGCAGCGTCGATTCGCATAATCGTCGGCATAGGCGACTCTATCAAAACCCAAGCGGTAGGGAAATAGGATTTAAGCCTGATGAACTGCCTTCACCACCATATAACTGTCCAGCCCTTCCGGCCCGCCTTCGCTGCCGAAGCCTGAATCCTTGACCCCGCCAAACGGCGTGTCGTGGCCCGAAATCGCGAAGGTGTTGATGCCGACCATGCCGCTTTCGATGGCGTCGCCGAGCAGGTTCGCGCGGCGGCCATTTTCGGTAAAGGCGAACGCCGCCAAACCATAGGGCAGGCGGTTGGCTTTTTCGATGGCCTCATCGAGCGTGTCGAAACGCGCAGTCACGGCGACGGGGCCAAAGGGTTCGCTCGACATGATGTCGGCACTGTCGGGAACGTCGGCGAGCAGGGTCGGCTGGAAGTAGAACCCGCCCTCTCGGCGTTCGCCGCCCGCCAGAACGCGTGCGCCCTTAATCTTGGCGTCTTCGACCAATGCGCCGATTGCGGATGGGCGGCGGACGTTGGCGAGTGGTCCCATTTTAGTCGCCGCGTCGAGGCCGTTGCCGGTCGTGACCGATGCGGTGCGCTTGGCGAACCCATCGAGAAACGCATCGTATATGCCTGATTGCACATAGAAACGTGTCGGTGACACACACACTTGCCCGGCATTTCTGAACTTTTGCGGCACAACCATATCGAGCGTCTTGTCGAGATCGCAGTCGTCGAACACCAGCACGGGGGCATGGCCGCCCAACTCCATCGTCATGCGCTTTATGCCGTCGGCGGCGAGGTGCATCAGGTGACGCCCGACCGGGACCGATCCGGTGAAGCTGATCTTGCGGATGACCGGCGAGCCGATGAGGTGACGACTGACGGTGTCGGGCACGCCGAATACCAGCTGCGCGACGCCTGCCGGAAGGCCCGCGTCGATCAGGCAGCGCATGACGGCAGCGGTGCAGCCCGGCGTTTCCTCGGGCGGCTTGGCGATCACCGAACAGCCGGCGGCAAGCGCGGGGGCGAGTTTTTTTACCATCAAATAGACGGGGAAATTCCACGGGCTGAACGCCGCGACCGGGCCGACCGGCTGTTTGACGACAATCGCGCGTTGTCCGGCAGGGCGGACGAGGACGCGGCCATAGTTGCGCTTGGCCTCCTCGGCATACCAGTCGAACATTGCGGCGCTGCTCAGCACTTCGCCGCGCGCCTCGGCAATCGGTTTGCCCTGTTCAAGGGTCAGCGTCGTCGCAATGCTGTCCGCGCGTTCGCGGAGCAGCGACGCGGCCTTGCGAAGAATGCCTCCGCGCGTCTCGACATCGGTTGCGCGCCACAGCTTGAATCCCTTGTCAGCAGCAGCCAGCGCCTCGTCCAGATCGGCGGCGGTCGCGAGCGGCAGTGCGGCAATTGCGTCGCCAGTTGCAGGATTGACGACAGCATGGGCATCGCGCCCCTCGCCGACGCGCCAGCTGCCATCGATGAACAGGGCGAGGTCGGCGGTGTAGTTGGTCATGCGTGAATCCTTTGACGGGTGACGTTCCTATAGGACGTGCTAGCCTGTCGGGAAACGGGAGAGAATAAAATGACTTGGGAAACGGTGACCACCGGCCTGCGCTTTCCGGAAGGCCCCGTTGCCGGCGCCGATGGCAGCGTGATCGTCACCGAGATCGCGGCGGGGCGGGTGACGCGGTGTTTGCCTGATGGATCGACGCAGGTTGTTGCCGAGACCGGCGGCGGGCCGAACGGCCTCGCGTTCGGGCCGGATGGAATGCTGTACTGCTGTAACAATGGCGGGTTCGACTATGTCGAGGCGGGCGGTCTGCTGATCCCGCACGGCATCGCCAAGGACTATTCGGGCGGGCGGATCGAGCGGATCGATGTCGCCACTGGCAAGGTCGAGGTGCTTTATAAATCAGGTGATTTCGGCTGCACCCTGCGCGGGCCGAACGATATTGTTTTCGATGCACACGGGGGTTTTTGGTTCACCGACCACGGCAAGAACGACATGGCGGCGCGCACCCGCGACATCACTGGCATATTCTACGCAAAAGCCGATGGCAGCTTCATGGAAGAAGTCGTCTGGCCAAGCGAGAACCCCAATGGCGTCGGCCTCTCTCCCGATGGGACGATGCTCTATGCGGCGGAAACCTACAGCTGCCGCCTGATGGCATTTGCGGTCGTGGCCCCAGGCAAGGTCGATCTGACGGTGGGCCTCGGCGGTGCAGGCATCCCGCTCTACCGGCCGGCGGGGTATAAATTCTTCGACTCGCTGGGTATCGAGGCGTGTGGCAATATCGCCGTGGCGACCATAGGCGAATGCGGGATCAGC
>JANNCK010000061.1:0-1613 GCA_031386545.1 Sphingomonadales bacterium | reverse complement strand
TTCTGCAACGCCGCCACCTTTGGTGCGTCCCACATGCGGATATAACCGTGGTTGGGGTTCTTCACCGCGAAATCCTGATGATAGGCCTCGGCCGGGAAAAACTTGCCGTTTTCCAGCCGCGTCGCAATCGGCGCGCCCCAGTTTTTCGCTGCGTTCAGCTGGGCGATGTACGCGCGGGCCACGCGCACTTGTTCGGCGTCCTGCGGGAAAATGGCAGAGCGATAGCTGGCGCCGCTGTCGGGGCCCTGCCGGTTCACTTCGGTCGGATTGTGCGCGACCGAGAAATAGACGCGCAGCAGGGTGGCATAGCTGATCTGGCGCGGGTCATAGACCACGCGGATTGCCTCGGCATGGCGCGTCCGCTCGCTGCTGACCGCATCGTAATTCGCGCTCGCGGCATCACCGCCTGCATAGCCCGACGACACGGACTGTACACCCTTCAAATGGCTGAACACCGCCTCCATGCCCCAGAAACATCCGCCCGCCAGCACCGCAACCGCGCGCGGTGCCGTAGTCTTGGCATCGGTAACAGACACCGGCACCAGCACGGTGCGCTCGGCGGCAAATGCCGGGATCAAGGTGTTGCTCGCCAAGACCGCCGAGCCAACAAGCGCAGCACTGATCAGAAAGCGTCCGATCACGAGAATAGCCCTGTCGCCACCGCCATCGGGACACCGGCAACAACAAAGCCAATCACGAAGGCGCGGACAAATCCGTCACGATACAGGGTAAGCATGGCGAAACACTCTCGATATGGTTGCTGATCCAGTTACGGACGCCAACACCAAATGGTTTCACTCAGGGCTTACTTCAATGCGGCACAGGCGGTTTGAATCCGCGTGCAGGCCTCGGTCAGCACCGCTTCCGACGTCGCATAGCTCACCCGGAATGCAGGGCTGAGGCCGAACGCATTGCCCGGCACGGCGGCAACCAGCGCGTCATCGAGGAAATAGTCGATGAGGTCGGCATCGTTGCCGATGACCTTCCCCTTGGGCGTCGTCTTGCCGAGACAGCCGCTCGCGTCGGGATAGACGTAGAATGCACCCTCGGGCGTGGGACAATGTAGCCCCGGTGCCTGATTGAGCATCCCGACCACCAGATTGCGGCGTTTCAGGAAAGCAGCATTGCGGTCCTTCAGGAACGACTGGTCGCCATTCAGCGCAGCCACTGCGGCAGCTTGGGCAATCGAGCAGGGGTTGCTCGTCGACTGCGACTGCAATTTCGCCATCGCCTTGATGAGCCACGCGGGGCCACCGGCATAGCCGATGCGCCAGCCGGTCATCGCATAGGCCTTTGAACAGCCATTCACCGTCAGCGTGCGTTCGTACAAATCGGGCGCAACTTGCGCGATCGTCGTAAACGGCGTGTCGGCATACCAGACGTGTTCGTACATATCGTCGGTCAACACCATGACATGCGGGTGGCGACGAATGACTTCGGCCAGCGCCCGCAATTCGGTCGCGCTATAGGCTGCACCTGTCGGGTTTGACGGCGAGTTCAGCATCACCCATTTCGTCCGCGGCGTGATGGCGGCATCAAGCTGCTCGGGCAAAATCTTGTAAAACTGGTTCGCCCCCGCTTGCAGAATCACCGGCGTTCCGCCCGCGAAGTTC
>JANNCK010000060.1:0-1613 GCA_031386545.1 Sphingomonadales bacterium | reverse complement strand
TTCTGCAACGCCGCCACCTTTGGTGCGTCCCACATGCGGATATAACCGTGGTTGGGGTTCTTCACCGCGAAATCCTGATGATAGGCCTCGGCCGGGAAAAACTTGCCGTTTTCCAGCCGCGTCGCAATCGGCGCGCCCCAGCTTTTCGCCGTGTTCAGCTGGGCGATGTACGCGCGGGCCACGCGCATCTGTTCGGCATCCTGCGGGAAAATGGCCGAGCGATAGCTGGCGCCGCTATCAGGGCCCTGCCGGTTCACCTCGGTCGGGTTATGGGCGACCGAGAAATAGACCCGCAGCAACGTCGCATAGCTGATCTGGCGCGGGTCATAGACCACGCGGATTGCTTCGGCATGGCGCGTTCGCTCGGCACTCACCGCGTCATAGTTGGCACTCGCGGCATCGCCACCTGCATAGCCCGACGAAACGGCCTGCACGCCCTTCAGATGGCTGAAGACCGCTTCCATGCCCCAGAAACACCCACCTGCCAGCACCGCAACGGCGCGCGGTGCCGTAGTCTTGGCATCGGTAATTGACGCTGGCACCAGCACGGTGCGCTCGGCGGCAAACGCCGGGATTAGCGTGTTACTCGCCAGCACCGCCGCGCCGGTAAGCGCAGCACTGGTCAGAAAGCGCCCGATCACGAAAATAACCCCGTCGCAACCGCCATCGGGACACCGGCGACAACAAAGCCAATCACGAAAGCGCGGACAAATCCGTTACGGTACAGGGTCAGCATGGCGAAACACTCTCTCTGTCGTTGCTGATCCAGTTACGGACGCCAACCCCAAATGGTTTCACTCCGAGCTTACTTCAATGCGGCACAGGCCGTTTGAATCCGCGTGCACGCCTCGGTCAGCACCGCTTCCGACGTCGCATAGCTCACCCGGAAGGCAGGGCTAAGGCCAAACGCATTGCCCGGCACGGCGGCGACCAGCGCATCGTCGAGGAAATAGTCGATGAGGTCGGCATCGTTGCCGATGATCTTGCCCTTGGGCGTCGTCTTGCCGAGGCAGCCGCTTGCGTCGGGATAGACGTAGAACGCGCCCTCGGGCGTAGGACAATGCAGCCCCGGTGCCTGGTTGAGCATCCCGACCACCAGATCGCGGCGTTTCAGGAAAGCCGCATTGCGGTCCTTGAGAAAGCTCTGGTCGCCATTGAGCGCAGCCACTGCGGCGGCTTGGGCAATCGAGCAGGGATTGCTTGTCGACTGCGACTGCAATTTCGCCATCGCCTTGATGAGCCAAGCAGGGCCACCGGCAAAGCCGATGCGCCAGCCGGTCATTGCATAGGCCTTTGAACAGCCATTTACCGTCAGCGTGCGTTCGTACAAATCGGGCGCAACTTGCGCGATTGTCGTAAACGGCGTGTCGGCATACCAGACGTGTTCGTACATATCGTCGGTCAACACCATGACATGCGGGTGGCGACGAATGACTTCGGCCAGCGCCCGCAATTCGGTCGCGCTGTAAGCAGCACCTGTCGGGTTTGACGGCGAGTTCAGCATCACCCATTTCGTCCGCGGCGTGATGGCGGCATCAAGCTGCTCGGGCAAAATCTTGTAAAACTGGTTCGCCCCCGCTTGCAGAATCACCGGCGTTCCGCCCGCGAAGTTC
>JANNCK010000052.1:0-20682 GCA_031386545.1 Sphingomonadales bacterium | reverse complement strand
TAAAGCTGTCGTCACCCAGCCCACCATACATGCGGAACATGCCGTTCGTTTCAGCCGAACCATTAAA
The DNA here is from genome assembly GCA_031386545.1 of Sphingomonadales bacterium. Taxonomy (GTDB): domain Bacteria; phylum Pseudomonadota; class Alphaproteobacteria; order Sphingomonadales; family Sphingomonadaceae; genus Sphingomonas_O. The sequence continues at coordinate 20,615 of JANNCK010000052.1, read as the reverse complement.
GCTGAAATTGTTGCCGACACCCAGATTGCCGCCAAAGATCGACAGCGTCTGCCCCGCCGCGACGTTGCCGTCGTGGCTGGTGATATTATAGCTGAAGCCTGGAAGGACCGCGAGCACCTCGATGTTGGTCAGCGTGTTCGGGCCGAGCACGATGCCCCCCGAGTAATTGCCCGAAAGGCCCACTTGGTCGTTCGTCCCCGCGCCGCCATCGACCGTGTCGGCAGCTGTGAACGCGACACCAAAGATAAACGCGTCATTGCCGTTACCGCCGCTGACCGTGTCGTTGCCGCCCGTGCTTAGATTGAAAACATCGTCGAGTGCGGTGCCGGTGATGGTGTTGTTTCCGGCATCACCGCCCAATTGGTCAGTGCTCGATTGCACGCCGTTGACTGTGATCGTCACGCTAACGGTGTTGCCGCCAGTCAGCGTGTAGGTAAAGCTGTCGGCCGCGCTGCTGTTCACGGCACCTGTTGCCAGCGCTGTCGCCGCACTAACCAGAGTGTTGAACGCACCGTTGGGATTATAGTCGTATGTACCGTTGGCGCGCAGTGTCACTGTCGCCCCCGACGCCAGCGTGAACTGGTTTCCGACATTCCCGGCGACGCCGTTGACGGCGCTGACCGATAGGGCCGGACCATCGGGGTCGCCATCGTTGCCGAACACACTCGCAGAAACGATCGTGCCATTTTCAAGCACATTGTTACTGTCGGCAACTGCGACCGGCACATCATTGGTCGCGACCACAGTAACCGTGCTCGTCATCGACAGCGTATCGACCCCGCCGTTCGCTGTCCCGCCGCCATCAATCAAGGTCGTCGTGATCGTGCGTGCGCCGGCAGTCGGGTTGTCGCCGCCGGTATTGGCGAAATCAATGGCGCGGATCAGCACTTGAACCAGAGCAGGCGTTGCACTTGCATTGAGCGCCACGACAAGGTCTGCGCCGCCAGCGCCGCCGCCGGTTACCGTACCGATGGCCGTACCGCCGACCGAAACAACACCAGCCGCCACTGTCACGGTGGTGGCCACCGCCGTGTCGATGTTCAACTGATCCTGCGCGGCTGCCAAATTTGCCGTGATCGCAAAGCGGATCGAGCCGCCAGCAAAATTGACGTTGTCGAGAGCGACTTCGCTGATCGTCGCATTGCCACCGAGGTCGATCTTGACCGTCGGCATCGTCGAAGCCGCGCCTGCAGGCTCGGTCGTCGTTACACTGTCACCCTGAAGCCCGGTCGAAGTCGGCGCGTCGTTAACCGCCGTTACCGAATGGCTGAGCACCACCGAAGCCGCCGAGAACCGCGTCGTGCCGCCGGTGACCGACGCGTTGACGCTGGCCCCGTTGGTCAGCGCCCCACCCGACGCATCGACCAATGTCGCGGTCAGCGTCGGTGCCGCACCGTTAAAGTTGTTCGCGGGCAAGAAGCGGATAAGCGTGCTTGCGGAAATGGTCGCCGCCGTCGCCGCCGTCATACCGGTGACGATGTTCGTCCACGCCGCGCCGTTGAAATACTGCCAGACACCATTGGCGGTGCCGACGTTGGCAGTGATCGCAATCCCCGCAAACGCATCCGATGATGAGCCGCCGGCCACCTGATCGGTCGGGTCGGTGTAATTACCGCCAAACAGTGCAGAGACGGTCTGGCCCGCCGGAGTCGAATCCTCAAGGACCGCCGTTGCCGTCGTCGCCCCGGTCGCAACCGGGGCATCGTTCACCGCCGTGACGCTGATCGCCTTGGTGTCGCTGTCCTGTTCGGTCGTCCCGGTGCCAGTGAGGCCAGGGTCATTGCCGGTAGCACCGCCGTCGTTGGTCGTAATCGTCAGCGTATCGGCACCGTTGACGTTGCTGGTCGGCGTGTAGGTAAGCCCGGTCGCGTTCGCCAGTGTCGCGTTGATCGCGTTCTGGGTTGCCTGCACAGTGATCGTCGTCGTGCCGTTGGCGCCTGCGGTAATCTGTCCCGCCGTCACGCCGTTGGCGACAGCAGTGTTGAGCGAAATCGTCCCGCGTACGACGGTGAAGGTCACGGTCATGATCGCCGTCGCCGGATCGGCGTCGACATCGTTGATCGACACGCCGGTAAACGCGGTTGCCAACGCATCCTCGTTCAGCGTCAGCGTGCCGCCAACCGTGTTAATCGGCGCGTCATTAACCGCCGTTAGCGCCACCGTCGCGGTGACCTCGTCCGAATAGAGCGCGCCGTCGAACGTCGAGAACGACAGCGTCCGGGTCGTGTTCACCCCGTAATTGGTCGGGTTGTCGCCCTGCACGGTGAAGCGCACCTGCGCGAGCGCCGTCTGATAATTGGCAAAGGTCGAAATGCCGGTCAGCGTCAGCACGCCGGTCGCGCTGTTATAGCTGGCAGTGATGCCCACAGGCAGCGCGCCGTTGATGCTGAGCACATCCTGATGGCCGACACCCGACTGGAAGCCCGACGACACCCGCACCTGCGCGCCCGCTAGCTGGTCGGTCGCCGAAATGCTGCTGTCGCTGTCGCTCGCGGTAAACGCATTGGCGACCGCAACGGCGGTCGGATCGGGCGAGGGGTTGCCCCCCGTCTCGGTGATCGCGGCTGCGAGATTGGTCCCCGTCAGCGTCGGCGCGTGGAGAATTTCCAGACCGCGTGCGCCCAAACCATTGATGTTGGCAACAACTCCCAGCAGGGTCGGCGTGCCCGCCACCGTCAGGCTGCCGGTATAGATGCTCGCGTCGCCGGGATCAGCATTCAGCCCGGTCTCGTCAATGACGTAGTATTTGCCGGTCGCGGCATCAACCTCGATATAATAGAGCAGCCCGCGCGGGCCGGTGCCCGCCGCGCCGGGCGTGCCGGTCTGCGTGAACAGCGTGGTGAATGTGCCCGTCGGATTGGCATCGAGCAAGTAACGAAAGATGCCACCGTTATACGTCACAATGCCATTGCCGTCATTGTCGAGCGACGCCGACCCCGTCACGATCAACAGCGCATGGGTGACCGGATCGACATCGATGCCACGGATATAGCCGAGCTCGACCGGGAAGGCATTGCCCGCGAGCGGACTCCCTTCTGGACCCTGCCCGGTATCGTTCGGGCTGAAGGCGAGCGTCGTGAACGTCAGCGTGGCCGCCGAGGCCAGCCCCGCCGCCGTCCCGCCCGCCGCGGTTGCGCGATAAATATAGTTCTGGGAGATCGCGTCGGATCCGAACACCGAATCGACAACGCTGGTCGCCAAAAACACTTCACCTCGGGTGAAGTCGATCGCCATCTGCGTGACATAATGGTCCGCGCCCAACGTCGCGAGCAGGGTTCCGGCCTGCGAGGCGGTATTGTAATCGATCCGGCGAATTTCCGATCCGGTGGCCGCCGTACCTATATCGAAATAGATTTTGTTGTTGACCGTATCGACGGCAATCGACTGGATGATCCCCGTCGCACCCGACCCGGCGTTGGTATAGAGTACTGTCGTTGTCAGCGCGCTGGGGTTAGCGAGCAGCTGGCTGATGCTCCCCTGAATAATCCGGTTGGTACCGCCCGCGTTCGAATCAACGAAGAAATATTTGTCCTCGACAGTGTCGAGCGTGATGTCGCTGGGGTGGAACAGATTGGCGGCGTTCTGAAACGCCTGCGCGATCTGGTAGCCGAGCGTCCCTGCGCTGAAGGTCGCATCGAGGTTGATCGTGACAATGCCGTTGCCGCCGCCCGAACCGGCGACCCAGATTTGCGCGTCCGGCGCGGTAAACGCGGGTGTGCCCGACGCGGTACCGTCCTGCGGGCTGTTGCTGTTCTGGGTCCAGCTCGTCGCCGTGTTGATGCGAGCAAACAGGTCGCCCATCTGGATATTGTGCGTGCGCCCGCCGAATTCGGCGTTGTCGATGTCCAAGATGCCCGCACCGGTGCCAAAGGCAACCGCCGAAGTGCCGCTGACCAGGCCAGTATTCAACAGCGTGTTGGCGGGAAAACCAGTTACCGCATCACCGATGTCAACCGCGTGCAGGAACCGGGTCGGCGCGTCTGCCGTCGTCCCCTGATAGACATAGATCGTGTCGCCGGCGTCGGACAGGTTGATCCCCGCTGCCGTCAGCTGCGCCTGAGTGATCGTGACCACCGTTCCTGCCGGAAGGTCCGCGCCGGCGGTGTAGGTGAAGGTGCCGTCACCGCCCCCCGCTGCGGCGAAAGTCGTGCCATTCCATGCGCGGTCGGTAAAAAAGATTACGGTGCCGCTGCCAATCGGCTTGAGCAGGATGAAGCTGACAAGGTCCTTTTGTGGATTGCCGTTATCTTCGGTATTTGCCGCGATAATTGCGACGTCCCCGATGCTCAGCACAGTGGCAACCATGTCCCCGACTCCCCTAAAACTCGCCACTTCTTATGCCACAGCTTTGCGAACGCCAAATCTTTTACAATTGCCGGTGTTTTTTTAGGCGAGATCATCATGGGCGCGGTGACGAACAGTGGCGGCGGCGTCGAAAAATTGCACTTAGGCAATTGTTTCAGCACGTTATTATCGCACCAAGAAAAGAACCCGCATGACTGACACATAATTTGACATAACCGGAACGACGCTGCACATTGCGTAGTGTCAGGGGAGGCAATCATCGCAATGATCTACCAAGATCAATCCGCTCTGGTATCTTCGCTTAAACGGGGCTGGACGCCGTTGTCCGCCACTTACCCGTGTCGGTCAGTGGACCGCACACCCGCTGTTCAGGAGTAGCCGATGGCGCAACCCTATGTTGGCGAAATTCGCTTGTTCGGTGGCAATTTTGCCCCGGCAGGCTGGGCGTTTTGTGACGGTAGGCTGCTACCGATCTCCGAAAACGAGACAATCTTCCAGCTAATCGGCACAACCTATGGCGGCGACGGACAGAGCACCTTTGCGCTTCCAGATTTGCGCGGGCGGGTACCGGTCCATCAGGGTACGGCTCCGGGTTTGGGTACGATTGTCATCGGTCAGACCGGCGGCACCGAAACCGTAACGCTGACAGTACAGCAGATACCGGTCCACAACCACGCGATGCTGGCAACCGGAACGGGGCAAACCACGTCGCCGCAAAATGCGTTTTTCGCCACGATGGTCAGCACACAGGCCGGGGCCAATGCCTATGGCGCTGCACCGGTGACGACACCTTTGGTGGCGACAAGTATCGGCGCAACCGGCGGCAACCAGCCGCATGAAAACATGCAGCCGACGCTGTTCGTCAATTACATCATCTCGCTCTTCGGCATTTTTCCGTCGCAGAACTAAGCCGAGTTTTACATTAATTCATCGAGGAAACCCGCGATGGCCGACCCTTTCGTAGCTGAAATCCGCCTTATGTCTTGTAACTTCGCCCCGCGCGGTTGGGCGTTTTGTAATGGCCAGTTGTTGCCGATCAGCCAGAATACCGCGCTGTTCGCGCTGCTTGGCACGACCTATGGCGGCGACGGCAAATCAACCTTCGCGCTGCCCAATTTGCAGGGCAATGTTCCCGGGCATCCCGAACAGGGGTCGGGGCTGTCGCTGCGCGATCTTGGCGAACAAACCGGGGCCTCGTCGGTCACATTGCTGCAAAGCGAGATGCCGGCGCACAATCACGCGCTGCAGGCGAAAAACAGCAACGCCACAACCGCCGATCCGGGCACCAACGCCCTGTCCAAGGGCCGCTATTCATCCGGCGCGCAAAGTGGGGCCATTGCTTTTTATCAGACCGCCGCACCCAATGTGCAGATGAACCCGCAGGCACTGGGCATTCAGGGCAGCAGCCTGCCGCACAACAATATGATGCCGTATCTGACGCTCAACTATTGCATCGCGCTGCAGGGGGTCTTTCCGGCGCGCAACTAATTTCGATCCCGCCGATCATGGGGTCGGCAAGCAAAGGCATTCCGGGAGTTTTTCACAATGGCCGAACCCTTTCTCAGCGAACTCAGGCTGATGTCGTTTAACTTTCCGCCCAAGGGTTGGGCGTTTTGCAACGGACAGCTGTTGCCGATCAACCAGAATCAGGCGTTGTTTTCGTTGATGGGCACGACCTATGGCGGCAATGGACAGACGAATTTTGCCCTGCCCGACCTGCGCGGACGATGCGCGATCCATCTCGGCAATGGTTTTACGCAGGGCCAGGCAGGCGGCACCGAAAACCATACGCTGACGATCAGTGAAATGCCCGGGCATAACCATATCGCCAGCGGTAATAATACCAACGGGATTGCGGGCGTCGCCGGGATTACACCCGACATCACAAAATCGGTCGCGCAGGGACTCGTCTCGCAGTCTGGCGGCGTGACGGCACCCGCTGAACTATATGGCACCGGCGCGACCGACCGCGCCATGTCCGCTGACACGATCGGCAATTCGGGCGGCAGCCAGGCGCACAATAACCGTCAGCCCTATTTGGGGCTGAACTGGTGCATTGCATTGGTGGGCATTTTCCCCTCTCCGAATTAAATTCGCCTAGCGCGGCGGCTGCCATTCCATACTGATACGGCCCACGTCAGCCCCGGTCGGTGCAAAGCCAAGTCGCCTATAGAGGCGCAGTGCCGGGTTGTCCGAAAGGACCGACAGCGTAACCGATTTGCCGCGTGCTGCCGCGCAGGCCATCAGATCGGCAAGCAATGACGCGCCATAACCGCGTGCGCGGGCTTCGGGCATCAGCGCAATGTCGATCAGGTGATAGGTGGATCCGGTCATGCTGACGTAGCACCGGCCGATCGCCGCGCCATCGCGCTCGACAACCAACCGCTCCATATCGGCAAAGCGTTGTACATATTCGCCATGCTGCGCCGAAAACTGCTGCACGACGAACAGTGACTTGGTTGCCTCGGGCCAGCCCGTCATCGCCAGTTCGTCCGCGCGCGTCGTGCCATAAAGCGTGCACAGAAACGGCATATCGGCATCGGTCGCCGCCCGCGTGCTCAGCCCGAATACGGCGGCGGCTTCGAGCGGAAACGGCACTCCTAGGCAGTCGGGCGGATGAGGTATTTCTCGCCCGTCCGCTTGGCGTTGTAGCCCGCGATGACGTCGAGGTTCAGCGCCTCAGCCAGTGATACTTCGTGGCTGTAATGGCTGGCAAATGTCGTCGTCAATTCGGCCACGACGCGGTCCTTCAGCCGTTGCGTTGCTTCCGCGCCCGCCTTCATCAGGAACGGCGTCAACAGGAAGCCACCAAGGTTCCACGAAAACCCGAAACTGCGGTTGAGGATCGTCGGCCCGACATCAAGTGCACCATAGATGTACAGCTGTTTGAACGTGTCCGAGCCATAGCGGCTGTACGTCGTCATGCGCTTCACCGCCGCCGATTCCATGCACGCCAGAATCTGTCCTGCCAGCTTGCCGCCCCCGATGGCGTCGAAGCCGATGGTCGCGCCCGTTTCGACGAGCGCGTCGGTGAGGTCGGCCATAAAGCTCGCTGCTGTCGAATCGACGACATGCGTCGCCCCGATGCCCTTGAGCAAATCGGCCTGCGCGGTACTGCGCACGATGTTGACCAGCGGAATACCATCCTTCGCGCAAATCCGGACCAGCATCTGGCCAAGGTTCGAAGCCGCAGCAGTGTGGACCAGTGCGCTATGCCCCTCCATCTTCATCGTCTCGGCAAAGGCAAGCGAGGTCAGCGGGTTCACAAAGCATGACGCGCCGTCCTTGGCGTCGGTGCCGTCGGGCAGGACCATGCACATCTGAACGGGCAAGCACCGGTATTCGGCATAAATCGCCCCGCCCAGCATCGCGACCGTCTTGCCGAGCAGCGCCTGTGCCGCCGGGGATGCACCCGCCTTCACAACCACGCCACAGCCTTCATTACCAATCGGCATTGCTTCGCCCAGCCGCCCGGCCATCGCTCGCATTCCGCCTGCGGGAATATCGGCGGTCACAAGCGGCAGGCCATCACGTTCGGACGCGCGCGCCGTCGTCATGTCGGCGGCCCCGAACAATAATCCCAGATCGGACGGGTTGATCGGCGCGGCCTGGATACGAACAAGAACCTCGTGATCCCTGGGTTCCGGCATCGGCACGCGCGCGAGCGAAACTTCCAGCTGGCCACCTTCGGTTGCGAGCGTCAGCATCGTCAAATTAGTGGCGGGAATGTCGGTCATCGCAGGCAGCCTCTTTCGTTATCGCGCGAACTGGGTTTTCGTCTGAAACCGACGCTATCGCATTGGCCGCGCCGGTTCAACGTGGAGATCGACGGGGCTGTGCCGCGCGGCCAACTTCACTGGACGCTGCTTAATGCAATCGATATCCCTGCGGGAGAAGTTGCGCTGGGGGGCTGAAATTGAACGATTTGTGGGACGGCGTCGTGATGATCGTGACTGGTATCCTGTCGCCTCACGGCCCCGCCACGCCGGCCTCCGCGGCAAGCTTTGCCCCCGGCGATTACAGCGTCCATTTCTTCCTGCAACTCGCCGTCATCCTGCTCACCTGTCGGGTCGTGGGCAAATTCGGCCAGCGGTTCCTCGGCCAGCCCCAGGTCGTTGGCGAGATGATTGCGGGTGTCCTGCTCGGGCCGTCGCTGCTCGGGCTGTTCTTGCCAGAAATTCAGGCGGTGATTTTTCCCGAGGAAACGAAACCGCTCCTCTTCGCCGGCGCGCAGCTTGGCGTCGGCCTGTACATGTTTCTGGTCGGGACGACGTTGCAGATCGACCGTCTCAAATCAAAAGCAAAAAGCGCCATCAGCGTGTCGGTGGCAGGCATCGTCGCGCCCTTCCTGATTGCGGCAATGCTTACCCCGTGGTTGCTGACCATCCCCGACCTGTTTGCGGCGGGCATTTCACAGGTCAACGCGACGTTGTTCATGGGTGCCTGCATCGCCCTGACCGCCTTTCCGATGCTTGCCCGGATCATCAACGAACGCGGCCTCGGCAACAGTTCGCTCGGCACACTGTCGCTCACCGCAGGGGCGTTCGACGACGCGGTTTCGTGGTGTGTCCTCGCTGTCGTGCTCGCAACCTTTGGCGGCGGTCCCGGTGTCGCTATCCTCGCCATCGGCGGCGGGATTTCCTACACGCTGCTTATTCTTGCCTTCGGACCCCGCCTGCTCGCGACTTTGGGACGAGCGGTCGAACGCGACGGCGAGATGAGCATGGCAATCCTCAGCGTTACTCTCGCGCTGTTCTGCCTCTCGGCGTTCCTGATGGATGCGGTCGGCATCCATGCAATTTTCGGCGGGTTCATTCTCGGTGTCGTGATGCCGCGCGGCTTGTTCGCCGCAGAGCTCAAGAAAAAGGTCGAACCGCTCGCCGTGGTTTTGTTGCTGCCGATGTTCTTCACATATTCGGGATTGAACACGCGCATGGACATGGTGAACTCGGCGCAGCTGCTGCTGATCGCTGTCGTCATCCTGATCGCGTCGATCGCGGCGAAGGGGGGGGCCTGTTACCTTGCCGCCCGACTTTCGGGCGAGGACAATCGCACCGCGCTTGGGATCGGCGCATTGATGAATTCGCGCGGCCTGATGGAACTCATCATCATCAACATTGGCCTGCAAAAGGGGATTATCGGCCCGACACTGTTTTCGATGCTTGTCCTGATGGCGATCATTACGACGATGATGGCCGGCCCGTTGTTTGAGGTATGCTATGGCCGGAAGGCGCGCGAAACCGGCGAGCTTGGCGCGCTTGGCGCGCTTGGCGAACAACCACAGCGCGGGAGCGATATGCGCTGATCGCCAGCGCGTGGTGCGGGCGCAATCCTTGACCGTCACCATGTCAGGGTTATTCGACGAGGGCCGCTGGAAAAGCTGGCACATGATACTCGGCGTCTCATACCCGACCACAGAAGTCGCCGCAAACCCCGACGCCATTCGTGAATTTGGCGGTGCCGACGAAGACCTCGGCTACACCCACATCATGGCCTATGGCCATGTCGTCAAAGCGCCGCACGAGGGTCGCGAGGCAAAGCTGGCCGGTCCCTATACCAACGAACATTCATTCCATGACCCGTTTGTCCTGTTCGGCTTTGCCGCCACTTTGACCGACAAGCTCGACTTTGTGACGGGCGTCCTCGTTCTGGCGCAGCGACAGACAGCACTCTGCGGCGTGCCGCGCGCGACGGTGCACGCCGACCTCGCCGAGTTGGCGGGCGTCGATGCGCTGGTCAACCGGGGACGCAAGCACGTCGAAAGCGGTAAGCCACTGGAGGCGATCCACCTGCTCGACATCGTGCTGGGTGCCGAACCGGCAAACCGTGATACACTGGCGGTAAAGAAGTCCTCGCTTGAGCATCTGCTGGTTGCCAGCGCAAACACCAATCTTCACGAAACCCTGTGGTTCAAATCGGAAATCTCAAGCGTCGAGGCAGCACTCATATGACTAAGACCCTCACCCACCTCGAACGGCTCGAAGCCGAAAGCATCCACATCATGCGCGAGGTGGTCGCTGAGGCCGAACGTCCCGTGATGCTTTATTCGGTCGGCAAGGATTCGGCGGTGATGCTGCATCTGGCGCGCAAGGCGTTCTACCCCTCGCCGCCGCCCTTCCCACTGCTCCACGTCGATACGACATGGAAGTTCCAGGCGATGTACGAACTGCGCGAAAAGGCCGCGCGCGACGCGGGCATGGAATTGCTTGTCTACAAAAACCCGGAAGCCATCGAGCGCGGGATCAACCCGTTCGACCATGGCTCGCTGCACACCGACATGTGGAAGACCGAGGGGCTGAAGCAGGCGCTCGACAAATACGGCTTCGACGTCGCTTTCGGCGGCGCGCGGCGCGACGAGGAAAAGAGCCGCGCCAAGGAACGCATTTTCAGCTTTCGCACCGCCACCCATGGCTGGGATCCCAAGAACCAGCGACCCGAACTGTGGAATCTCTACAATGCTAGGAAGGCGAAAGGCGAAAGTATCCGCGTCTTCCCGATCTCGAATTGGACCGAGCTCGACATCTGGCAATATATCCACCTCGAAGGCATCGAAATCGTGCCGCTGTATTTCAGCGCACCGCGCCCGACCGTGGAGCGCGACGGGATGTTGCTGATGGTCGATGATGACCGTTTCCCGTTGCAGGACGGTGAAGTTCCGGTCGAACGCTCGATCCGTTTCCGCACCCTCGGTTGCTACCCGCTGACGGGCGCCGTCGAAAGCGAAGCAAAGACACTACCGCAAGTTATCCAGGAAATGCTGCTCACCACGACCAGCGAACGCCAGGGCCGTGCCATCGACCACGATCAGGCCGCAAGCATGGAGAAGAAGAAGCAGGAGGGGTATTTTTGATGGTCCGGTGTGATCGGATACATTCCTCCCCGGAACGGGGAGGTGGCAGCCACAGGCTGACGGAGGGGTCGCTCTCGGCTGGCGAAAGCGTGAGTGCGGTGAGCGACCCCACCACCACTTCGTGGTCCCCCTCCCCGTTCCGGGGAGGAATTCAATGACCGACGTCATTTACAAAACCGATGCTCTGATCGCATCGGACATCGACGCCTATCTGGAGGTGCACCAGCACAAGAGCCTGTTGCGTTTCATCACTTGCGGGTCGGTCGATGACGGCAAATCCACCCTGATCGGACGGTTGCTCTACGACTCGAAAATGATCTTCGAGGATCAACTCGCCACCCTCGAAGCCGACAGCAAGCGGATGGGCACGCAGGGGCAGGAGATCGATTTCGCTCTCCTCGTCGATGGCCTCGCCGCCGAGCGCGAACAGGGCATTACGATCGACGTCGCCTACCGGTTCTTCGCGACCGAAAAACGCAAATTCATCGTCGCCGACTGTCCGGGGCACGAGCAATATACGCGCAACATGGTCACCGGCGCCTCGACCGCCGACCTCGCCGTCATCCTGATCGACGCGCGCAAGGGCGTACTCGTCCAGACCCGGCGGCACAGCTACCTCGCCAAGCTGCTCGGCATCCGCAACATCGTGCTTGCGGTCAACAAGATGGACCTGATCGATTATGACCAGGCGAAGTACGATGCCATCGTCGCCGACTACACCGCGTTTGCGACCAGCATCGGCATCACCGGGTTCACCGCACTGCCGATTTCGGGGTTCAAGGGCGACAACATCACCGACAATTCGGTGAACATGCCGTGGTACACCGGCAAGCCGTTGATGGCGCATCTGGAAACCGTCGCGCTCGACAACGAGGCCGACCAGACCAAACCGCTGCGCATGGCGGTGCAATGGGTCAACCGCCCCAATCTCGACTTCCGCGGGTTCAGCGGCCAGATCGCGACCGGCACCGTCCATCCGGGCGACACCATCCGGGTGCTGCCCTCGGGCAAGACCACAACGATCAGCAAGATCGTGACGCTTGGCGGCGAGTTAAACGAGGCGGTTGCGGGCCAGTCGGTTACGCTGTGCTTTGCCGACGAAGTCGATTGCTCGCGCGGCGACGTCATCGCCGCCGCGGACAGCCCGCCGGAAGTCTCCGACCAGTTCGAATCGACCATCGTCTGGCTTGCCGACGACGCGCTTATCCCCGGCCGCGCCTATTGGCTCAAGCTTGGCACGCAGACGGTGTCCGCAACCGTGCATCCCCCGAAATACACCGTCAACGTCAACGCTGTCGGGAGTCCCGGGGAGCAGATGGCAGCGAAAACGCTCGACCTCAACGCCATCGGTGTCGCCAAAATCGCGACCGACAAGCCCATCGTGTTCGAAGCCTATGCCGACAACCACCATCTCGGCGGTTTCATTCTGATCGACAAGATCACCAACCGCACCGTCGGCGCGGGGATGCTGCACTTCTCGCTCCGCCGCGCGCAGAACGTGCATTGGCAGGCGACCGACATCGGGCGCGACGCCCACGCCGCGCCCAAAAACCAGAAGCCGCGCGTGCTATGGTTCACCGGTCTGTCGGGCTCTGGCAAATCAACCATCGCCAACGAGGTCGAAAAGTCGCTCAACCTGATGAACCGGCACACCTTCCTGCTTGACGGCGACAACGTCCGTCACGGGTTGAACAAGGATCTGGGGTTCACCGAAACCGACCGCATCGAAAATATCCGCCGCGTCGGCGAGGTTGCCAAGCTGATGGCCGATGCCGGTCTCATCGTGCTGACCGCGTTCATTTCGCCGTTCCGCGCCGAACGCGACATGGTGCGATCGATGCTGCCTGAAGGCGAGTTTATCGAGATTTTCGTGGATACCCCGCTCGAAGTCGCCGAAGCCCGTGATGTGAAGGGGCTGTACAAAAAGGCGCGCGCGGGCCAGCTCAAAAATTTCACCGGCATCGACAGCCCTTATGAACCGCCGAGGCACGCAGAAATCCGCGTCAATACCGTCGAGATGACGCCTGCCGAGGCTGCCGAATATATCGTCCGCCAGATCATGCCGCTAAAGTGAGAACGCGATGAGCGCCCTGTCCGACGCCGAACTCGCTGCGCATCTCGCCGATGTCGCAGGCAAGCTGCTGCTGCAGGTGCGTGCCTGTGGGCTGTTGTCGATGAAGGCACTGGGCATGGCGGGCGACCAGACCGCCAACCAGTATCTGATCCACGCGATTGCCGAGCAGCGCCCCGACGACGGGTTGTTGTCCGAAGAAAGCAAGGACACCGACGCGCGCCTGTCGAAATCGCGCGTGTGGATCATCGACCCGGTCGATGGCACCCGCGAATATGGCGAAGACGACGAACATGGACGCGCGCGTACCGACTGGGCGGTGCACGTTGCTTTGGCGGTGGAGGGCGTGGCGACCATCGGGGCCGTCGCCCTGCCCGGTCTCGATCTCGTCCTGCGGAGCGACCGCCCCGCCCCCTTGCCCGCGTTGCACACCCCGCCCCGCATGGTCGTCAGCCGCACCCGCCCTGCTGCCGAAGCCTTGGCGGTGGCCGAAGCCATCGGTGCCGAACTCGTCCCGATGGGTTCTGCGGGCGCAAAGGCCATGGCCATCGTGCGCGGCGAGGCCGAAATCTACCTGCACACTGGCGGGCAATATGAATGGGACAGCTGTGCTCCCGTTGCCGTTGCCGCCGCCCACGGCTTGCACGTCAGCCGTGTCGATGGCCGCCCGCTCGTTTATAATCAGGTGGACACCTATATGCCCGACCTGCTGATCTGCCGGAAAGAATGGGCAGAACGTGTGCTGGGCTTGGTTTAGCTTCTCAGCTTGCCCAGGCGTTGGCGGACAGTGCTGCCATGCACCCCATTTTCAAATGCATTCAGGCAACCACATTCGCGGCGCGCAACACGGCGATCTTGTCGGTATCCAGACCAAGAAGCTCACCCAGAATCTCGTCGGTGTGCTCGCCCAGAACGGGGGGAGCATTCGGGATAGGCTGCGGATTACCGGGAAATTTGACCGGGCGGTTGAGGATCGGAATTTTCCCCAATGTCCGATGCTCGGTTTCGACCACGATTTCACGGGCAATGGCTTGCGGTTGAGCGAGGGCATCCCGGACCCCCAATATCGGCGCATGAGGCACCTCGTGACACGTCAGCAGATCGACGAGGGCGCTGATAGTCCGCTGGCCCGTAAAGTCTGAAACACGTTCGTTCACGAGCGAACGATTGTCGCGACGTCCCTCGATTGTGGAGAAGCGCGGGTCGGCAATCCAGTCGTCCATGTCGAGCGCCCGACAGACACGCTCCCAAAAACTGTTGGTCAGGCAGGCGATCACGATCGAGCCGTCCTTCGCCGGAAAGATACCATAGGGCACGAGATTGGCGTGCTGCGATCCTTGCGGTTTCGGGTCTTCACCCGTGAAAAACGCCAGCTGCGGAAGATAAACGAGCAGGCCCATCAACCCGTCAAGCAGGCTGACGTCAATCAATCGACCTCGCCCCGTCACCGTGCGTTCGTACAAGGCCGCCAAAATGCTTGTCGGCCCGTTGATGCCGCCGACCAGATCACCGAGCGGAAGCCCGAGTTTCACCGGCGGACTATCCGGTTCGCCGTTGACGCTGAGCGCGCCTGACAGCGCCTGGGTCACGATGTCGAACGATGGGTTATCGCGCAGCGGGCCGGTCATCCCGAAGCCGGAGATTGCACAATAGATCAGCCGGGGATTGATCGCCGCGAGGGTGTCATAACCAAGCCCGAGCCGGTCCATCACGCCCGGGCGGTAGTTTTCGATCAGGATGTCGCATTTTGCTGCCAAGTCTTTGGCGAGCGCGATCCCGGCATCGGTTTTCAGGTCGATGACAATGCTCTTTTTACCGCGGTTTATGCTCAGAAAATAATGGCTCTCGCCAGCGCGCAACGGCGGAAAAGTTCTGGTATCATCGCCCGTGCCAGGCGCTTCGACCTTGATGATCTCGGCACCCAGATCGGCCAGTGCCAGCGAGGCTGTCGGCCCGGCCAGCACGCGCGAGAAATCGAGCACCCGGATGCCGTCGAGGGGGCCGGGCCAGCTTGGGTTGGAAGTTTCGGTCATTAAGAAGTGCCCTGCGGTGTCTGGCGTCGTGAACGCTACCACAGGCTGGTCCCGGGCACGTCCTCATCGGACGTGACCGTAACCGGTGCAAGGCGAAATTGCTGCCTAGGCCGAACGGCGATCGACGTGAATGGCAAAGCCGTCGATGCGGTGCGTCGCTGCCTGCCGCTCAATTGCGATAACATGCTCTCACCCGAACCACCCAAATCCAATATTTATGACAAGCGCGGCATTCTAGGCGAGCACCCCTGCTTCGCGGAGCTTGGCGATACGCCCCGCATCATAGCCCAGCGCCACGAGAAGTGCCGCGCCGTCCGCCCCAGCCGTGCCGGCGGCGACCGGCTCTGCCGTCGGCGTCACTGAATAGCGCGGCGCAGGCATGGGCTGGACCGCCGCGCCGATAGTGCCAAACGTCTTTCGGGCGACGTTGTGCGGGTGGTGGGGCGCTTCGGCCATCGACAGGACCGGTGCGAAGCAGACGTCGGTCATCTCAAGGATTTCGCACCATTCGTCGCGGGTCTTCGTCTTGAACAGCGTGGTGAGCCGGTCCGAAAGCGCCGGCCAAGCGGAGGCATCGTGTTGCGGGTCGAAGGCAGCATCATCGGCAAGGCCCGTCAATTGCCGTAATTCAGCATAAAATTGCGGTTCGATGGCACCAATCGACACAAACCCGCCATCGGCACATTCATAGGTGTCATAGAAATGGGCACCGGTATCGAGCATGTTGGTGCCGCGTTCATCGCGCCACATGCCCTGAGCGCGAAAGCCCCAGATCATGCTCATCAGCAACGCCGAGCCATCAACCATTGCGCAGTCAATAACCTGTCCCTGCCCGGTTTTTTGCGCAGCGAGAATTGCCGAGACCATACCGAAGGCAAGCAGCATTCCGCCGCCACCGAAATCACCCACCATGTTGATCGGCGGCGTTGGCTTCTCCCCCGCGCGGCCATAGGTATGCAGCGCACCGGCCAGCGCGATATAATTGATGTCGTGTCCGGCGACCTTGGCGTAGGGGCCAGTCTGTCCCCACCCCGTCATGCGCCCAAAGGCCAGCCGCGGATTATCGGCCAGCAGGACATCGGGGCCCAGGCCCAGCCGCTCCATCACGCCGGGCCGGAACCCTTCGATCAGGCCGTCCGCCGTGCGGCACAGATCGCGCACGATGGCGATGCCTTCGGGGTTTTTCAGATCGACCGCGATAGATTTGCGCGAGCGCAGCAAGGGATCCTTGGCATTATTTCCGGGAATGCTGCCCTGTCCGCCGCTAGGGCGGTCGACACGGATGACCTCAGCACCATGGTCCGCCAGCATCATCCCGCAGAACGGACCAGGTCCGATTCCGGCAATCTCGATGATCCGGACACCTTCGAGGGGACCAGCCATCAGCGCGGTGCCATCCGGATGGCACCATCGAGGCGGATCGTTTCGCCGTTGAGCATCGGGTTCTCGATAATCGATTTCACCATAAGCGCATATTCCTCCGGCTTGCCAAGGCGGCTGGGGTGCGGAACCTGGGTTCCCAGCGAATCCTGCGCGGCCTGCGGCAACCCCAGCAGCATCGGCGTCAGAAAGATACCCGGCGCAATCGTGACGACACGGATACGGTGCTGCGCCAGATCGCGTGCAATCGGCAATGTCATGCCGACAACACCGCCCTTCGACGCGGCATAGGCAGCTTGGCCGATCTGACCGTCATAAGCGGCAACGCTGGCCGTATTCACGATGACGCCACCTTCCTCGCCCAGCGGTTCAGCTTGAGCGAGGCGTGCCGCAAATTTGGAAATCACATTGAAGGTGCCGATCAGGTTGACTTCGATCGTCTTGCGAAAGGCATCGAGCGAATGCGGCAGGTTTTCGCGGCCAACCGTCTTGATGGCGGGTGCTACGCCTGCGCAATTGACGAGCACCCGCGCAACACCATGCGCGGCCTCGGCAGCCGCGATGGCATTGGCCACGCTTTCGTCGTCAGCCACGTTGGTCTTGACGAACAGGCCGCCGATCGCCCGCGCATGGGCCTGCCCCGCTTCTTCGTTCAGATCAAAGATCGTGACTCTGGCCCCCTGGTCGGCAAGCGCGCGCGCGGTTGCCCCGCCAAGCCCCGAAGCACCGCCGGTAACCAGCGCCGAAAGTCCGTCGAGTTGCATGTCTTTCCCCTGTTTTCCGAAGCAGCGATTCCGCCGAAACCGCTCTATTCAAACCGCGATAGGATCATCCGCACAAAATGGGCAATCGCCGCCGCGGCGCGCGGACCTGCGCCGCTAATCCTTCCAGCGCCGCGCACGCATCCGCACTTTGACCATTGGGCCAAGCGTTTCGGCATTGTCGCCCAGTGCAAAGGCGTAATCGCCCGCAGGGATTGTCCATCCGCCCTCGCTCCAGTCGGCGAGCAGGCGCGGATCCAAAGCGAGGGTCACTGTCTGCGACGCGCCGGGTGCAAGCGACATCCGCTGATAGCCGACCAAGCGTTGCTTGGCCGCACCGCCGCGCGAAACAAGGTAGAGCTGCGCCACCGTCGCCCCTTCGCGCTGGCCGGTATTGGCCATTGTAAAGCTGGCGGTCGTCCCCGAAACCTTGAGCCCGCTGGACCGGAAGCTGGTGTAGCTGAGGCCGTGCCCGAACGGGAACAGCGCCTTCTTGCCCTCGCGCGCGTTCCAGCGATAGCCGAGGTCGGATCCCTCGATGTCATAGTTGGCGGATAATGTTTCGCCGGGCTTGGGATCACCGCTGAAATTGGTTTCGATGATGCCAAGCCCATCGAGTTTGGGACGCGGCAGCTGGTCGAGGCTGGCCGGGAACGTCACCGGCAGGCGACCGCCGGGGTTGGTCTCGCCAAACAGGACGGCCGCAATGGCTTCACCGCCACGCGCGCCTGGATACCATGCCTCGACCACCGCTGCGGTCTTGTCGAGCCATGGCATGAGCACGGGCCCGCCGGTTTCAAGGACGACAATCGTATTGGGGTTTGCCTCCGCCACCGCCGCAATCAGGGCATCCTGACCATTGGGCAGTGACAAATCGGGCTGGTCGATGCCTTCGGTTGCCCATTGTGTCGCAAAGACGATGGCAACATCGGCCTTGCGGGCCTCGTTCACTGCTGCCGAAATATAGCGGCCGTCGGCAAAGCTGACAGCGGCATCCTTCGCACGCGCCTTGATCGCCTTGAGCGGTGCGGATCGATGATATTGCTGCGAGATGAAAACCGAAAACGGCCCGTCACCGCCCATCGGCACAACGACCGCTGGCCCGCCATCGCCGTGCACCTGTGCCGAACCTGCGCCTGAAATCACGCCCGTATCGGCGTAACCGCCGATCACCGCGATGCGCTTTGTCGTCGCAGCCAGTGGCAGGACATTGCGCTGGTTGCGCAACAGCACAATCCCCTGCCGCGCTACTTCTTCGGCCACATCAGCATGGGCGACTTTATCAAAAACACCGCCCTTGGCGACGGGATGCGTATCAAGCCCGTTGGCATAAATCGCCGTCAGCACGCGCCGGTTCATATCGTCGAGCCGGGCCGCATAGACGGGATCACTTTTGGCCGCTGCACCAAGGGGCGCGCCGAAAAACACTTCCGGATCGAGCTGCGCGCCCGATTGCTGGTCGAGGCCGTGAAGGGCGGCCTGAACCCCCTGCACGCCGCCCCAGTCCGACATAACAAAGCCCTTGTAGCGCCAGTCTTGCTTGAGCACCTTGGTCAACAGCCAGTCGCTGTCGCAGGCTTGGCTGCCGTTGACGCGGTTGTAAGCGCACATCACCGAACCGGGCTGGCCTTTTTCAATACCGATCTGAAAGGCGAGCAGATCGCTTTCCCGGGCGGCCCCTTCTGAAATTTGCACGTCGACAAACTTGCGACCCGTCTCTTGCCCGTTGAGCGCGAAATGCTTGATCGTCGAAATGATGTGGGTTGACTGGATGCCCGCAATCGAAGCGCCGACCAAGGTTCCGGTCAACAGCGGGTCTTCGCTCAGATATTCGAAAGTCCGGCCGTTGCGGGGATCGCGCATCAGGTTCGCGCCACCCGCGAGCAGCACGTTAAACCCCTTCGCCCGTGCCTCCACGCCGATGGTCGCGCCACCGCGGTACAGCAATTCGGGGTTCCAGGTGGAGGCCATCGCCAAGCCGGACGGCAAAGCAGTTGCCCCGCCGTCTCCGCGTAACCCCATCACCCACGAGACGCCAAGACTGGCATCTGTTTCCTTGAGCGCCGGGATGTTAAGGCGCGGAATGCCCGCAATGTACCCAGCACCAAGCACAGAATCCTCGGGAAGCTTCACGCCCGGCCCGAGCGGTAGCGCCATATAGCCATAGGTGAGCACCAGCTTTTCGTCGGCGGTCATCTGCGCGACAGTTCCCGCTGCCCGTGCCTCTGCCTGCTTCATATCAGAGGTCGCAGTGGGTTCAGCCGTCACTGGTAACGCCAGCGCCGACGACGCCAAAACAACCGATCCCTTCAGGATATTACGCAACTTCCAGCTCCCACTATTTTATACCGATGACGGCAGCCGGCTCGAAATGGCCGATATTTCGTAACAAGAGCCTGTTCGTAATTGTGTTGGCCGCGCTGTCCAAGCAATCCTTTGCAGGCCCGTAATTTAGCTGCCGGAGCACAATTCCGAAGCGACATGACAGCGCCCAAAGACCATCGCACAAATTCATCGACGCCAAAGCAGTGCGCTGCGCTGCGGCTCGGGGCACCGGAAGCGGTTACAAGCATCAGCCGGAACAGCATTTCGCCCGCTTCATCCACGGACATCACGCCGCCGTTGCGCGCGGTATAATCCTCCCACCAGACACCGCGCGCGGCCAGTTTGACAGCAACCTCCGGCGTCACAGCGCACGCGGTTAACAGCTGTTCGGCACCATAGATTTCGGCAGTCTCTGAAAGGATTGCGATACCGCCATGCGCCACGGGCCTGTCGACGGTCAGGTGGGCAGCACTGGCCTTGGTGCGGCGATCCGCGTTCACGACCGATCAAGGTTGTCCGCAAGGCGTGCTCTGCGGATAGCGCGCAAGCGCCGATATTGAACAAATGGTCCAGCAAAAAAGTGATGGCTCTGGCCGATACAACGTGGTTCGACGACGTCAGCAAGAAAGCTCATGGAACTCGACGCGATTGCAGACGGCGATCCAGAATTGGGTGCCATGGCCGCGCGTCACAACCGAAATTTGCTGCATAGACGGCTATTGGGCCATCGCGCCAAACGCTTAGTATAAAGCAAAGAAAATGGTGGGCGTGGCAAGGATTGAACTTGCGACCCCTGCGATGTCAACACAGTGCTCTACCACTGAGCTACACGCCCACACGAGGCGCGCTCCTAGCCGCGCGCGCTACGCGTTGCAAGCGGTCAAAGTCGA
>JANNCK010000022.1:0-2542 GCA_031386545.1 Sphingomonadales bacterium | reverse complement strand
GTCGGCACGCCGGGACTCGGCATTCTGCGCGCCGCTCCCGCAGCCGGGGCAGCTCTCGTTGCTCTGTGGTTTTCATGGCGACCGCTCCGCCATAATGTCGGGGTCAAGATGATCGGTGCCGTGATCGCGTTCGGCATCGCCACCATCATCTTTGGCCTCGCGAATAAAATCATGCCCGGGCACGCGATGGCGCTCTCGCTGACAGCACTGGCGGCACTGGGCGGGTTCGACATGCTGTCGGTCTATGTCCGTTCGTCATTGGTCCAGTTGCACACGCCCGATGCAATGCGCGGGCGCGTGTCCGCCATATCAGGCCTCGCCATTTCCGCGTCCAACGAACTGGGTGAAGTTCAATCGGGCATTGCCGCCGCGTTTCTCGGCCCCGTCGTGGCCGTCGTTGCTGGGGGCGTGGCGGCAGTGGCAGTTGCGCTCGGATGGGCCTATATCTTCCCCGAACTCAGGCGCGCGCGCACGTTCGACCCGCCCGAGACCATGTTAAGTAACGCCGTGATGCAGGAGAGACCCGCATGAAAGCCGCCAATATCCTCGAGACCATCGGTAACACCGCCCATATCCGGGTCAGCAAATTATTCCCGCACGCCGAAGTCTGGATCAAATCCGAACGTAGCAACCCCGGTGGGTCGATCAAGGACCGCATTGCCCTCGCCATGATCGAGGATGCGGAACGCTCCGGCGCGCTGCAACCCGGCGGCACGATTGTCGAACCGACCAGTGGCAACACTGGTATCGGCCTTGCGATGGTCGCGGCGGTCAAGGGCTATAAACTCGTCCTCGTCATGCCCGAAAGCATGAGTATCGAGCGTCGCCGCCTGATGCTCGCTTATGGCGCCACATTCGACCTGACCCCGCGCGAAAAGGGGATGAAGGGGGCGATCGAACGCGCCATCGAACTGGTCGATTCAACGCCCGGCGGTTGGATGCCACAACAGTTCGAAAACCCGGCAAATATCGACGCTCATGTCCGCACGACATCGCAGGAAATTCTCGCGGACTTTCCGGACGGCCTCGATGCCATGATTACCGGCGTCGGCACCGGCGGCCATCTCACTGGCTGTGCACAGGTGTTGAAGGCCGCATGGCCGAATCTGAAAGTGTTCGCGGTCGAGCCGACCCTGTCGCCAGTAATTTCAGGTGGTCAGCCCGGGCCGCACCCCATTCAGGGCATCGGTGCTGGCTTCGTGCCTGCCAACCTCCACACCCAATTGCTCGACGGCGTTATCAAGGTTGATCCCGCCGACGCCAAAACAATGGCAAAGCGCGCCGCTGCCGAGGAGGGGATGCTGGTTGGCATTTCGTCCGGCGCAACACTTGCCGCCATCGCCCAGAAACTGCCCGAGCTTGCACCGGGGGCCCGCGTCATCGGGTTTAACTACGACACCGGTGAGCGCTATTTATCGGTACCGGACTTCCTGCCAGAATAGGGCTAGACCAGCGCCGCACTCATCCGCTTGGCCTCGCCAAGGAAGTTGAGCACGGCGCTGGCTGCCGCGTCGGACAGCTCGATAAATATCCGCCGCCCGTCCGTCGGATCGGCAACACGCACGAAGATGCCGAGTTCGGTCAATGTCCGGATCCAGCGTAATGCTGTTGTCGGCGGGACCGCGGCGGCGATGCACAGGCTCGACACCGCGACCTTGAGCCGTTCAATCCGCGCCGCCATCAGGTCGAGCATCATATCCCAGGCCGGGTCGGCGAACAGTTCCCCCGCGAAAAGGTGGTCGCGCTGGCGACGGAGGCGCAACATCGTTCGGATATCGTCTGCCCTTATCGTCTGCGGTAATGCTGGCCGATGCACAGTGAGCCCAGCCCGATAACCAATCAACCCGTCAGAAACTGCAGCCGGGAGGGGCAAAGCATTGGACTCCGCAAAGCTCGACAAGACCCGGGCAATGCGGCCAACTTCATCCGCCAGTTGCTGCAACCGGACGGCATCAACCGCACCATCTACCTCCTGAAGTTGTCGCGAAACCGGTATTCTCGCCAGACTTATCGCCGCAACACGCTCTGCAAACGACGGGGCGCACAATAGATTTGCGTAAGGAGCCGCGATTGTCGCCATAACACCGTCAATCGCGTGAACCGGAAAACTGATGACGGCAGGCTGGGAATTGTCACTTGCCTCTGCATCGAGCCGGTCGAGCAACTGACATTCAGATGGTGTTGGCGCGTTATCCAAGTCCATCATCACAAGCGTGCCATGTGGTCGATCACGCAATGCAGTCACCGCTTCGACTACGGTTATGCGTCGCGCGATCCTCAGTCCGCTCGCCTCTGCTGCAGACTGCATGTCGGCACAAGCCGACGAAATATCACCAACAATCCAGACTGGGGGGCGGCGATCATCAATATCAACAAGCGCCATTTTCTCAGCTTTCGATAATGGTCCTAACATGTGCATTGCCCCCGCTCCCTCGTCAACATCTCCCTAATGGAGCTTTTTTGAATTGAGATAAGCTCCAAATCCCTCCGATCTGGACAGATCATTAGGCGTAACTGGCAAACCATCACTTCATTATTGTGT
>JANNCK010000387.1:0-5988 GCA_031386545.1 Sphingomonadales bacterium | reverse complement strand
CGCACGGTGTGCTGACCGGTGACTTTGGTGTGACCGTGCCTTCGGCAGCCGAGCCGATCTCGTTCGCCGTCGGTGGCGAGTATCGCAAATATGGTGCCGAGATTCTTCCGGATAACCTTGCACAGGTTCCGGGTGAACTCGGTGGTGCTGGCGGTGCCACGCTTCCACTCAGCGGTGGCTATGACGTGTACGAAGCGTTCGGCGAATTGATTGCGCCGATCGCCAAAGACCAGCCATTCTTCAATGAGCTGACCCTCGAAGCGGGTATCCGTTATTCGAAGTACAAGGTTAATGCTCTCGGCTCGCCGAAGTTCAGCGCCACGACCTATAAGGCCGGTATCACATGGGCTCCGGTTGCGGCACTCAAGTTCCGCGCCAACTACCAGCGCGCTGTTCGTGCACCTAACATCGGCGAATTGTTCGCACCTGTTGTTACGGGCCTGACCAGCCTGACCATCGATCCGTGCGCAGGTGCGGCACCGGTGGGCAATGCCAACCTGACCGCAATCTGCCTCGCGCAGGGTGCGCCGGCAGCGTCGATCGGGTCTATCCAGAACCCGAGCGCAGCACAGGCGAACGCAACCGGTGGCGGCAACGCGAACATCCGTCCTGAAAAGGCTGATACCTACACCGTCGGTGTTGTGATCCGCCCCGACGAACTGATCCCAGGTTTGAACATCACCGTCGATTATTACAACATCAAGGTGAACGACGCGATCACGGCAGCCACTTCGTCCGACGTTATCGGGGCATGCTTCAACACCATCAGTGCGGCATCGGCAGCATCGGCGGTTTGCAACACCATCCGTCGTAACCCGGCGAACGGTCGTCTCAGCGGCACGTCAACGGCAACGGTTCCCATTCTCGGGCTTCCCGTGCCTTTGACGAACCTTGGCCGTCTGACCACCAGCGGCGTTGATTTCTCGCTTAACTACAAGCGCGATCTTGGCTTCGCTGGCTTTACTTTCGGGTTCAACGGTAACTACACGCGCAGCTCGACATTCCGTGCGTCGCCAACCGGCTTCAACCGTGAGTGCGTTGGCTACTTCAGCGCAAACTGCTCGTCGCAAAATGGTGCAATTCAGCCAAAATGGAGCTGGACACAGCGCACGACGCTGAGCTTCACCGATATCGATGTGTCGTTGCTGTGGCGTCACATCAGCAGCGTCCGGTATGAAGGCCAGGCCGATGATTTTGCTGCTCGTGGCTTCACTGCCGCAAGCCGCAATCTGTTCTCGGGCACCATCACGAACGCAGGACCGGCTCTTTCGCCGCTTGCTGGACAGACGGCTAACTTCAACAGCATCGCGGCGTATGATTACTTCGATCTTTCGACCCGGTTCAACTTAACGAAGGAACTTCAGCTCACGTTGACGGCATTCAACCTCTTCAATCGGAAGCCTCCGATCGTTGGTGCAGGTGCCGGCACCACGAGTCAGAACAGTGGTAACACCTTCCCGTCGACCTACGACCCCATCGGTCGCCGGTTCGCCGCGACGGTCAACCTGCGCTTCTAATCCGGAGCAACAGGTTCAAAAAATCAGGGGCGGTCCTTCGGGGCCGCCTCTTTTTTGTGTTCTACAGATAATGTTCGTGATATGTTCCTCCTGCCGCAGCCAGCGTGGCGAAGTTAGAGGCGCGATGAAAACAACGGCTGACCCGGTGAAGCTAGGGAAGTTAACGCTCGCGTTTCCGCATCGCGACTCGGCATGCGTGTCAGAGGAGCGCGGCAGGCAATTCGGCGTCGATTCCGGCGTTCCGGGCAACGACATCCGCCCAAACGGCGACTTTCTCGATCTCTTCGGCATGGACAGCTTCACCTGCTGCCCGCTCGCTCGCGCGCTGGCCGCTGGCAAAGCCACTGCCGTCCTTCGCATTCCGCGCGAATACATTGTCGACAATCTGCGCCGCCGTCCGTTCATCGAGGTCGAGGGCAAAGAGCCGCGCTATCGCCAGCAATGCCTCGACCGGCCGTTCAACCAGCACCTCACTGTCGAGTGTCCGCACCCGGTTGGGCCAGCGCGCTGCCATTGTTGCGAACAACTGCTTCTGCGCCAGCCAGCCAACTGCCGCTGCCTGCAGGTCAGTCTGGAGCAAATAGTCGCGCGGGCTGAACCCCAGATCAACGATGCCATCCGTCAGCTGCTTTGACAGCAACTCGCGCACCCATAGCCGCCCCCACATCCCTTTGCGCGCGATGGAGGCGAGGAACACTGGCAGCGGCGCATAGAGCAGCACTGCCCCGGCAGCGGGGCGGATGTTCATCATCGCCTGCGCGAGGCCATTGACGACATTGGACGGTTTGATGACCACCGCTTCCCCCGGCTCGAACGGGCGCGAGAGCAAGGTCAGTGACTGGTCGAGTACCGCCCCGATGTCGGAAGGCTCGCCGCCGCGCTGCCGCCAGCCGACCATATCGGCGAGGAACTGCGGCTCCTTCAGTGATGCCGAAAGCCCCGGCCGGTCGAACGCATTGGCGAGCAGCGTCGAACAGCAATAGGCCGAATGAAAGATGAAATGCACCGGTGCGGGTGCCGGTGCGACGGCCATCGCTTCGTCGCGGCGCACGACCATCGGTGCCTTGGCCCCTGGCAAATGCTCGTCGATCAGAAACGGTACTGACCGCCTCAGCGCGCGTGGGGCCTCGACCAGATGGATCGCATCATGGGTCTCGTCATAGCGGTGTGCGAGCCATTCGGGCGCAAGCACCTGTCGAGCGGATGGCACAATCATAGGCTGTGCGTATCAGCAACATTCGTGACCGTCCAACACCGCCGTCTTGCACGGGCCCCTTCATTGTGTTTTGCACAGTGACTATGAGCCAACTCGCCCCGCCCGTCATAGCCCTGCTCACCGCTGCCGCAACGGCCCGCCAGCGTGGCGACGCCCACGAAGAGTTGCGCCTGCTCGAAGATGCCCTCATCCAAGCGCCCGGCGACCCGCGCGTCCTAAACACCCTGGGGACGCACGGCCTTGCCCATGGCGACCCAGCGCGCGCCCGTACCAGCTTTGCGACCGCAGCCGCTGCCGATCCGGGCGAGCAGACCTTGTGGGTCAATCTCGCCACAGCTTGTCGCTTGCTTGCCGATGACCCCGGGGAGCGAGACGCCCTGTCGCGCGCGCTCGACATCGACCGGTGCAATTTCGTTGCCCAACTCAGGCTGGCGGAACTGCACGAACGACGCGGTGATTTGCGCGCGGCGGCGCTGGGGTGGAGCGCGGTCGTGCAACTCTCGGTGCTTATCGATCAGCCACCACCTGCTGTTACCGATGCACTGCGGCGTGGCCGTGCCTTCCTTGCTACCCATAATGCCGCAATGGACAACGCACTTGGTTCGGCGCTGGGTGAGCGGCTCAACGCTATGGGGCCTGCCGCGCGACGCTTCTCGGCGTGTGTCGATCACAGCCTCGGTCGCCGCCAGATATACCACAACCAATGTGCAGGCATCCATTTCCCGTTCCTGCCCGCTGACGAGTTTTTTGACCGCGATTTCTTCCCGTGGCTGACGAAGATCGAGGCGCGGACTGACGCCATTCGTACCGAGGCGCTCGCGATCATGGCAAACGGCGGTGCCGCCATTCGTCCCTATGTACGAATGGACAAGGGGGTACCCGAAAACAAGTGGACCACGCTCGATGGTTCGCTCGATTGGAGTGCCTGTTTTCTGTGGGAATATGGTGTGCGCAACGACGCGGTGTGCGATCTCTGCCCCGAAACCGCAGCCGCGCTAGACTTGGCCCCGCAGAACCGTGTTGTCGGCAAGGCACCTTCGGCGTTCTTCTCGATCCTCAAACCCGGCGCACATATTCCGGCGCATACCGGCGTCACGAATACCCGCGCGATCATCCATTTGCCGCTGGTAGTGCCCGATGGCTGTCGTTTTCGTGTCGGTGGCGAAACCCGGGTCTGGCGTGAGGGGGAGGCATTCGCCTTCGACGATACGATCGAGCACGAAGCCTGGAACGACAGCGCAGAATCGCGCATCGTCCTGATCTTCGATGTCTGGAACCCGCATTTGTCCGCAGACGAACAGGCACTGATGCAGGACTTCTATTCGATCACCGACCCTCAATAACCGTCGAGCGCCGCTATCGTCCCGGCAATGTGCTCCGCATAGTTACGCCACCGCCCGGATGACCGGGCGTGCAGCGGTTGCCGGACCTGCCACGCACTCGCCGTGCGAACCACGCCCTCGGCGGGTTGACCCGTCAGACAGCCGATTTCCTGCTCTAGCCCGCAGAATTCGAGTATGTGCCGCATCGACGGTTCGGGATCGCGGACGACGGAGTCATAGTCAAAATCGAGAATGTCATCGCCATAGAGCCTGCGCCAATGGTCCATCAGCCGCCGGTAGCTCTTGTAGTAATGCACCGCATCATCGAGCGAGAAGCCGTAGGTAATGCCGTCGTCGAAGTGCAGGAAGAAAACCGACAGGATGGTGTCGATGGCGTTACGCCGGGTGTGGACAATCTTCGCTTCTGGGAACAGCGTCTTGATAAGGCCGATATGCAGCACATTGTCGCAACGCTTGTCAGTAACGGTATCGGCAGCTGGAAACCGTGTTGCCACATCGCGCAGATAGTCGGCGCGCAGGCGTTGCAGCACCTCGTCAGACAGTGTTGGCATCACAGACGGGTAGGGCTGCACATGTTCCGCGACCATCGCGGGGATCGTCTCTAGTTCGCCGCCCGCCGTCACCCGGCTATGCCGCGCAAGCAGGCGTTCACACAGTGTCGAACCCGACCGGAACATGCCGCAAATGAATATCGGTGGCTTGCTGCTAACGGGTTCGGCATGGCGGCCATTGCGGCTAAAAGTGTTGATAAGGTCATCGACCAGCCGATCCTGAACGTCCTGCAGATAACGAAAACCCGGTGGGAGAAGCGCCTTGGCAGCGCTGTTGGCCCTGACAAATGTCGCAAATGCCGCATCATAATCGCCGATCGCATCAAGTGCGTTGCCGAGCGCGAAACCAATCTCGGCGGCATCTGCCACCGCAAGTTGCGGATCGCGCAGCAGGACGTGAAGGCGTGCGACAGCATTGTCAGCCGTTCCCCCGGCAATGTCGATGGCGGCAAGCCGCGCGTGGGCCCTGCCGTTCAGCGGGTCGATTTCCGATGCGCGTGAGTAAGCTGCGCGGGCACCGCCGCGGTCACCCCGGTCCTCGTTCAACAAGCCGAGATTGAGCCAGGCCGGCAGGAAGTCCGGATTTGCGACAAGTGCAGCTTTTAGCTCGGTCTCGGCCTCTCCCGCGCGGTCGAGATGTTCGGACAGGATGACCGCGCGGTTGGCATGGGCATCCTCGGGGCCGGAAATGCCGTGGGTCAGGGCCGAACCGTAACTCGACAGCGCATCATCGAACCGACGCGCGCACCGTTCGAGATAAGCACGGTTGTACCACGCGTCAGCGAGCGTCGGCGCACGTTCGAGGAGCGTTCGGTAAGCTGTGATACCTTCCTCGATCTGTCCTTGCGCCAGCAGGGCATCGGCCGTTATCTGCAACTGTGCGACGGTCAGCTCGGGCGCGGGATCAGACATAGCATCACGTTCATGGAGCAACCCCCCGATTTTTGCCAGCGTCGGCTCGTAACAGAAGCAATTGACGCGAGCTGCCTTCGGTGCAAAACTTGCTCAACAGAAAAAGGGATGACCATGATCCGACGTCTATCACTCTCAATTCTGGCATTGACCTTTGCGTCACCGGCGCTGGCGGACCCCGCGCCGAAACCGGGCGAAGCGGTCAAGGTCGAGCGCGACCCGGTTCGCTGTAAAATCTATCAGGTCACGGGGTCGCTGATCTCGCGCAAGAAAATCTGCAAGTCGGCCTCCGAGTGGCGTCAGGAAGCCGCCGACTTGCAGACGCTGCATGATAACAAGATCTGCTCGGGCAGCGCTGCTTGTGCGGGCGGCACCGGCCCCTAAGCGGTCACTAACACCAGCTTGCCATCGCCTTCGTCGGCTTTGACGGTCGATCCATCCGGCACGTC
>JANNCK010000287.1:0-2169 GCA_031386545.1 Sphingomonadales bacterium | reverse complement strand
TTTCACCATGGGTGCACGGCCGATTGCCAACCTCAACGCGCTGCGCTTCGGGCGGCCCGACCATCCCAAAATGCGCCACCTGATCGCGGGCGTCGTGCATGGCATTGGCGGCTATGGCAATTGCGTCGGCGTGCCGACAGTCGGCGGCGAAGTGAATTTTCACCCCGCTTATGATGGCAATATCCTCGTCAACGCGATGACCGTCGGCGTCGCCGATACCGACAAAATTTTCTACTCGGCGGCGTCGGGCGTCGGCAATTCCATCGTCTATGTCGGCAGCAAAACCGGGCGCGACGGCATTCACGGCGCGACAATGGCGAGTGCCGACTTTGGTGAAGATGCCGACGCGAAACGCCCGACGGTGCAGGTCGGCGACCCGTTCACCGAAAAACTGCTGATCGAGGCCTGCCTCGAACTTATGGCCAGCGACGCCATTGTCGCCATTCAGGACATGGGTGCGGCGGGCCTAACCAGTTCCAGCGTCGAAATGGCGTCGAAGGGCGGGGTCGGCATCCGGCTGAACATGGACGCGGTGCCCCAGCGTGAAACCGGCATGACCGCCTATGAGATGATGCTGTCCGAGAGCCAGGAACGTATGCTCATGGTGCTGAAACCGGGCCGCGAGGATTTCGCCGAAGCCATCTTCAAAAAATGGGAGCTTGATTTCGCCATCATCGGCGAAGTGACCGAGCCCGACGCATCCGGAGGCCGCATGGTCCTCGTCCACCACGGTGAGGTCGTTGCCGACATCCCGCTTGGTCCGCTCGCCGACGATGCCCCGCTGTACGACCGCCCGCATGTCAAGGCACCACCGCCTGCCCCGCTCGCCGACGACCCGCACGGCACTAATATTGCGGGCGATCTGTTGACGCTGATGGCTTGCCCCGACCTCGCCTCGCGCCGCTGGATCTGGGAGCAATATGACCAGAAGGTCGGCGGCGACACGGTGCAGCCCCCCGGCGGAGACGCGGCGGTTGTCCGTGTCCACGGCACCCAAAAGGCGCTGGCGATCACCACCGATTGCACCCCGCGCTATTGCTTTGCCGACCCGTATGAAGGCGGCAAGCAAGCCATTGCCGAGGCCTATCGTAACCTGTGTGCGGTCGGTGCAACCCCGCTCGCCGTCACCAATTGCCTGAACTTCGCCAATCCCCAGCGTCCCGAAATCATGGGCCAGATTATCGGCTGTCTTGAAGGAATGTCGGAGGCGTGCATTGCGCTCGACACCCCTATCGTCAGCGGGAATGTGTCGCTTTACAACGAGAGCAAGGCAACCGGTGGCGGCAGCGCCATCCTACCGACGCCCGCTATTGGTGCGGTCGGCTTGCTCGCCGACTGGTCGAAATCGGCGACCATCGCGTTCAAGGCGGCCGGCGAGGACGTTGTTCTCATCGGCCATACCAAGGGGCACGTTGGCCAGTCGGTGTGGCTGCGCGAATGTCATGGCCGCGAAGAAGGCGCGCCACCGCCGGTAGATCTCGCGGTCGAGCGACGCGCGGGCGAGCTGATCCGCGCGCTGATTGCCGAGGGACTGGTAACTGCCGTCCACGATTGCGCCGACGGCGGTGCCGCTGTCACGGTCGCCGAAATGGCGCTCGCGGGGAATGTCGGCATGACCATGCCGGTCGTCCCGCAAATCCCGAACCCCGCCGCGCTGCTCTTTGGCGAGGATCAGGGCCGCTATGTCGTGACCTCGCGCGACGGTGCGGCGGTTCGTGCCCGCGCAACCGCCGTCAACCTGTTCTCGGTGCCGATTGGCACGACCGGCGGCGATGCGCTGACCTTCGACCTGATCGATCGCGGCGGACCACAGACGATTGAGCTCGCCGACCTGCGAGCCGCCCACGAAGGTTTCTTCCCCGCGCTGATGGATTGATGACGATAGATTGAGAATGCGTATCAAAAGGGTTGCGAACCGTTCTCATTCGCATTAGCTAACTGCTCATGGTTGTTTGTATCTGCAACGCGATTCGCGAACAGGATGTGCGCTCTGCTGCACGCGACGGGTCTGCCGATCCGCGCTGCGCGTACCGAAAGCTCGGCTGCCAAATCCGCTGTGGCCAATGCCTTCCGTTCGCGCGCGAGATTATTCAGGCCGAACGCGCGATTGCTTGCTAGTCTCAATAGCGAATAAATCCCTGATTTCCGCCGTTTTTTAGCTGGTTACCC
>JANNCK010000341.1:0-6764 GCA_031386545.1 Sphingomonadales bacterium | reverse complement strand
CCGCTGTCCGAATCGGCCGCTCCAGTTATCGACTGGCTGACCGTGCTTGGCCTTAAACAGCCCAATTCGGTTGATTGGGGCCGGGTGCTGGGTGCCCAGTTAAATGTTGCTCACCAACTTGCCGCCGCGCGGATATGTGTTTCACTGGCTGCGATTACCGCCATTGTAGCGTCCGTCATCGGACTTGCGCCAATGTCCTATATCTACGCTTGGGTTTTCGGTTGTGGGACGCTGGTGGCGTTGGCCGGCTATCCGAAATTGCGCCACCGCGGTTTTACAGTACAGACCGCAACGCTTTCCGAACTTCAGCGCGAAACCATCTGGTCGGTCCTGATCGGCCTCGGGTGGGGCGTCGGGTTTATTCTGTTCGCGCCCTACACTGGCCCTGCGCAGCTTCTGGTGCTCTGGGCCGTGATGACGGCTATGATGGCTGGAAGCGCCTTCGCCTTGTCTGCTATCCCGCTGGCAACTGCTGCGTTCCTGCTCATCATCGGCAGTTCGGTCACTTATGCGATGTGGCAACTCGATCTGAAACTGGTCAGCGGGATCGCCGCGATCTTCACCGGCGGCTTTATCGGGGCCTGCCTCCATGCCGGACGCACTTTTGTTGTTCACGAATCAGCCGGGCTTGCGCTTGCTGAGAAAAACGAGGTCGTCAGCCTGTTACTTCGTGAGTTCGACGACTCGGGCGGGGACTGGATGTGGCAGACCGACGCCGCCAAGTGCCTGACCCATGTCAGCCCGCGCTTCGCTTATGCGCTGGGCGTAGAGAGCGACCTGATCGAGGCAAAACCCCTTCTACAGATTCTGGCTGGGGACACATGGGAAGCTGGGAATTTTTCCGCTGGGCTGCGTGATCTTGCCGAAAAGTTGAAACGTCGCGAAAGTTTTTCCGATCTGATTTTGCCCGTGACGATCGCCGGCGAAGCGCATTGGTGGGAGATGTCGGCGTCCCCGCGCTATGACGAACGCGGGTCGTTCCTTGGGTTTCGCGGTGTCGGATCGGACGTGACGGCACAGCGCCGTTCTGCCGACAAGATCAACCACATGGCGCGCTTCGATACACTCACCGGCCTGCCCAACCGCTTGCAAGTCACAGAAGCCCTAGGCGAAGCCATGGCCGAAGCCGAACGCTGGCGCGGGCGCTGTGCGTTTATGATGATCGACCTCGACCGGTTCAAACAGGTCAATGATACACTCGGCCACCCGATCGGCGACCGCTTGCTGACTCGCGTTGCCGAACGACTTCAGGGGCTGATGACCGACAAAAATATGTGTGGTCGGTTGGGCGGTGACGAATTTGGAGTTGTTGTTCGCGACGCAAGTGACTCGGCGCGTCTGCTTCGTCTGGCGCGCAGCATTATCGAGACGCTTTCGAAACCCTATGAAGTCGACCAGCACACGCTCTACATTGGTGCGTCTGTAGGAACGGCCATCGGTCCGCGAGACGGACGCTCGGTCGAAATGCTGATCCGTTCAGCCGACCTTGCCCTCTACCGGTCGAAGGACGAAGGCGGCGGCGCGCATAATGCCTATGAGCCACAGCTTCACGCTCATGCCGAAGAGCGCCGTGTCCTCGAAATTGCGCTGCGCCAGGCGCTCGAAAAAAATCAGTTTCACATCCATTATCAGCCGGTCGTCAGCGCCGAAGGCGGGATCATCGAAGGCTTCGAAGCACTGCTTCGCTGGCAGCACCCCGACCTTGGCAACGTCAGCCCCGCCCGCTTTGTCCCCGTGGCCGAGGAGGCCCGCCTGATTGGCCCGATTGGCGAATGGGTGCTGCGGTCGGCCTGCGAAGAGGCAATGCGCTGGCCCGAAACAGTACGCGTCGCGGTCAATGTATCAGCGGAACAGCTCACTGATCCGAATTTCGTGACCGCCGTGGTATCGGCGCTGGCGCACAGCCGTTTGCCCGCCCACCGCCTAGAGCTCGAAGTCACCGAAAGCGTGTTCATGCGCGAGGGGACGGGTGCCATTGGCATTCTCGAGCAACTTCTCAAACTTGGCATCCGCCTTGCGCTCGATGATTTCGGCACCGGTTATTCATCGCTCGGTTACCTGTCGAAGACAAAATTCTCGACGATCAAGATCGACCGCAGCTTTGTGCAGGGTGCCTCGAAAAATGTCCCCGAAGCACTGGCAATCATCCGCGCGGTCGTCGCCATGGCCGACAGCCTGGGGATGATGACAACCGCCGAAGGGGTCGAAACCGACGCCGAGTATCAACTGGTCCGCCGTTTGGGCTGCCGCAAAATCCAAGGGTATTTATTCGGTCGCCCGATGTCTGCCACCGACGCACGCGCCCTGTTTGATGGTCCTAAGCGACAGGTTGCCTGATCCATTTCACAATGGTTGCCCAGTCAAACGCTTCGCTGCGGATTGACAAACCCGGCATTGCACGTCGTGGCCGTGGCGGTTAAAGGGCCAACTCCGGTCTTCGGAGAGGCTGCAGGAGTGTAGCTCAGTTGGTAGAGCATCGGTCTCCAAAACCGAGGGTCATGGGTTCGAGTCCCCTCACTCCTGCCAAGCCTGTCCTGAGCTTGTCGAAGGGCCGGAACGAGACTTGTAGCGAAGCTACAAGTCGTTCGCCGAAGGCGATGCGAACGGCCCGACGGCGCTGAAAACGACCGAAGGGTTATGGGCTTTGCCCATATCGGCCACTTGATTTACCCCCCCATCCGCGCTAATCGCGCCGCTTCGCGACATCGGCGAGCCTTCCCTTCCGCAACTGGCGGGGCCGGGCGGCTGTCCGGTTCGCTCTGGAGCAACACGACGTGGCACGCACATCACCCGGCGAATTTGTCAGGCAGGTCCAAGCCGAGACCAAAAAGGTCGTTTGGCCGACCAGCCGCGAAACGATGATGACGACAATGATGGTCATCATCATGGCCGTGCTCCTCGCCGTCTTCTTTTTCGCGCTCGACAGCGCATTTAGCGGGATCGTGCAGTTCCTGCTCGGCTTCGTCGCGAAATAACCCGGATCAATACAGGGAATACTATGTCGCGCTGGTACATCATTCATGCCTATTCGGGTTTCGAGAACAAGGTTCGCGAGGCGATTTTGGCGGACGCGACACGGCTTGGACTAGAGCCTTTCGTCGAATCGGTCGAAGTGCCGACCGAAACCATCACTGAAGTCCGTCGCGGCAAGAAGGTCCAGTCGGAACGCAAATTCTTTCCCGGCTATGTGCTCGCCAAGCTGAGCATGACCGATGACGTGTATCACCTCATCAAGAACCAGCCGAAGGTCACGGGTTTTCTAGGCAGCAGCGGCAAGCCGCAGCCAATCACCGAAGCCGAAGCCGCGCGCATCCTCAACACCAAGGAAGAAGCCGCCGCCGCGCCGAAGCAGAAGATCAAGGTCGATTATGAAATCGGCGACTCGGTCAAGGTGCTCGAAGGGCCGTTCGCGAGCTTCAACGGCATCGTCGAGGAACTCGATTTCGACCGCAGCCGCGTCAAGGTGTCAGTGTCGATCTTTGGCCGCGCGACGCCGGTCGAGCTGGAATTCGAACAGGTCGAACGCTCGAAGTAACCCGCGTTGCATAGGCGGCGGGCCCATGCCAAGGGTATCGCGAAGGGGGCGTTATCTGGAGTTATCCATGCGCCGCATCTTATCTACTGCCACCGCAGTCGCCGCCGCCGCCACTACCTTGTTTTCCGGGCCAAGCTTTGCCCATGACGTTTGGATGCAGGCCAACCGGTTTATTGTGCCCGTTGGTGCCACCGTCGCGTTTCGCGTCTTCGCCGGTCACGGCTCCGACCGCGAAGAATGGAACGTTGGCGTTGATCGCTTGGTCAGCGTCGAGCGCATCGGTCCTGATGGCAATGCCCCGCTAAAGCCAACGAAGTCCGGTAGTGGAAACGTAAATTTTTTAAAGGCAGGCACGCATATCGTCGCGATGGTGTCGAACAACTCAAAGAGCGATTTGCCCGCCGCAAAGTTCAATGACTACGCACGCGACGAAGGACTAACCCCCGCAATTGAACTCCGCGAAAAACTGGGGCTGGGTGATCGCAACGGGCGCGAGGTTTACAGCCGCCGGACCAAAATGCTTGTCAAGGTCGGCAAATCGTCCGCGGTTCAGGCCCATGTCCTGCGCCCGCTTGGCCTGACGCTCGAAATCGTTCCCGAGCGCGATCCCTATGCCGTGCGCAAAGGCGCGCCATTGCCACTACGCATCTATTATCTGGGGAAACCGTTGGTAGGGGCGACTGTGAAACTCACCAACCTCGATGCCGATGCCAAACCCGTTGCCCGGTTGCTGAGCGACATGAACGGGCGTGTTGTCGTCGCCCGCCCGGGGCCGGGGAACTGGCAGGTCAATACCATTTGGACCCGCCCGCTGGTCGGTAATCCTTCAGCTGAATTCGATACAGTCTTTTCCAGCCTCACGTTCGGACGGTGATAACCCGCCGCAGGTAAAACCTGCGGCGGGCAATCGCTAAACTAGCCCTCAATTGCCTCTTTGGTAAGATCAGGCGTTCCTGCGGCCCCGGCTGCAGGTTCGGTAGCCTCGACCTCCGCGCTTGCGCCGAATAGTGCCGAGAACACCGCACCGAACTGGTTCTGGAGCGCGACCGCCGCAGGGGCCGGGGTTGCAACCGGCGGCGTAGCCGGGTTCTGGACACCGCTGGAACATGCCGTCAGCAAAGCCGGCAGGGCGACCCCGGCGAGGAGTTTACAGTTCAATCGTATCATGATCGTCCTTCTCAATTGGGGTTGCGCGCTTCATGCCCCGGCGAACCGGCAATCGGCGTATTCAGATACGGGAATGCATTCTGGACATCGGCGGCGCTTAAGGGCGCACCGTCGGTGAATGGTGCAGTTCCAACCGGCGCATTGGCGGGGGTGCAAAGCCCGAGATCGGTCGGCGTCCCGTTAATCGGCACTGGATGGCACAACCGCCCCATTGCAACCCGCAGCACAATATCGACCACGTCGTCGCCCGGGCGACGTCCATTCGGGAACCCGGCCAAATCGTCGCCCGCAACGCCAAGTGCGCTTTGACGCGCCTGCGGTGTCGGCGCGACGGCGGTGTTAAGCCGCAGCATTTCCGACGCCGTGACCCGTGACTGCTGGTTGAGCGTCCGGATCCCGGTCAGAAAGGTTGCAACAAGGTCATTACGCGGGAAATTGTTCGGCGCGATGCTGGCAAAATTAGTACCGAGTGTCGTGTTGACCGGCGCCCGGAACAACGTGTCGAGCAGTGCCGGAAACGTCGGATTGGTGACGAAATCCGCAAAGGCGCCATCGCCGGTCGGCTTGCCCGCATTAAATTGGTCCTTGTTCGGCAAGCCGATCACCAGTTCATTGACGAGCGGCATTCCCAGCCGCGAGACTTGTACAAACGATCCCCCCTGAAGCGCAGGCGTAGCGTAGGTCGGCATCGTGCGACGCGCCATCGCCTGTGGCAGGCTGGCGGTTGTCCATGCGCCAATGACGCCATTGCCGCTTCCCGTCAGGCACGAAATTGGCACCTCAAGGACGAACGATGTGACGTTCTTTTTTCCGACCAGATCGTCGTTCGCGCGGTTCTGCATAATGCCGCCGGGGAAGGCCGTGCCGTCAACGGGCACATAGTTCACCAGATCGAACGTGCCGCCGAGGTTCACCGCAAACGCCTCGGCACGCTGCCCGACAAACACGCGCCCGGCACCGCAGCCCGGGATGTTCATATTTGAGACGAACTGATTGGCATAGGCGGCGTAGGCGGGAAGCGTTTTCGTGCCGATGTAATCGACCGGTTTGCCAAAGTTTGTGCCGCCGCCTGCTGCTGTCGCCACTGCCCGCGCCCCACCGCGGCGGGGACCGGTAATCATCTGCAACGTATATCCTTCGGTCTCGCCGAGCGCAGCATCGTTCCCCGCGGTGATCTGGCCACCCTGACGAAGGGCAATCGGCAAGGTCTTGCCACCAACATTCACGGTGATGCCCGTGCCGTTGCGCAATGTGTTCGTAACCTTGAACTGGAAGGTGACATTTTCGACAGCATCACCATCGTTATCAACATGAATTTCGTAAATCGCATCAGGGTCGAGCGTGTAATAATTCGGCCCGTTGCCCGGCCCTTGGTCGGGCTGGTAATTGGCAATCAGTGTGACAAAGCCTTCGCGGCCGGGTTCGTAGCTGCGGAACATATAGAAATCGGTGCCATCGACTTTTCGCAACTCGGTGATGGCGGGCGCTTCGCGGTGGCTCGACGCGAGCGCCGGAGCCAGCGGCAACGACGCCCCGGCGACAAGTGCCAATGCCGCACTTCGGAACGATGTCATGTTACTCTCCCTGGTGGACACGGATGAACTTATCCGCGCGTGGGGGAGGTACGTTCGACAGGCTGTAACGGATGCGCCGATGTTGATAATAAATCGAAATATGTTCGCCAGCGCCACTGGCCCGAGCCGACCGCAATCGACACAGTGCGGTTATCGACCATCGCGTAGATAAAGTCCGGCCCCCTCTGATCGAGGTCGAGGCATTGCCCGGGGACCAACTGCAAACGCTTGAGAATAAGCAAATCTGTCGCAGGCAATACCGTGCGTACATGGTCCGGCGTATCGACCCACAACACAATGGCATTGGCGACCGAACGGGCATCAAAGGGGATCGCCGCAATTTCCGCGCGAGCTGGTTCATCCACGAGAAAATCGGCCTGAATGGCGGCCGCGATCTGGCAAGATTCGCCCTCCGGTCCGCTCGATGCGGCGTGCTGGGCCAGCAGCGGCAATTCGACCGGAAACGCTGTGTCACCCGGTTGCGGCGT
>JANNCK010000291.1:0-6155 GCA_031386545.1 Sphingomonadales bacterium | reverse complement strand
GCGGGATTCACGACCCGGTGTTTTGAATTAGTCGGCTCGGACTTGATCTGGGCCGACGAACCTAGTGATTATCCGCGTAATACCCCTCATCGGCCAGATCACTGAACCGCGTGATATTCGCTTCAAACTTTAGTTTCACCTTGCCCGTCGCACCGTGGCGCTGTTTGGCGATGACGACTTCGGCGAGGCCGAACACCTTTTCCATGTGCGCCCGCCATTCCTCCATCTTGGGATCGTCGGGGTCGCGCGGCTCCTGCGCCGCGACATAATATTCCTCGCGGTACACAAACATCACGATGTCGGCGTCCTGTTCGATCGACCCTGATTCGCGCAAATCGCTCAACTGTGGCTTCTTATCTTCGCGCTGTTCGACGGCCCGGCTGAGCTGCGACAGCGCCATAACCGGCAGGTCAAGTTCCTTCGCCAGGGTCTTCAACCCGCGCGAGATTTCGGAAATTTCCTGCACGCGGTTGCCCTCGCGGCCATTGCCCGATCCCTGCAACAACTGAAGATAATCGACGACAATAAAACCGATCTTGTGCTGGCGTTTCAGCCGCCGTGCGCGGGTACGCAGCGCCGCAATCGTCAGTGCCGGAGTGTCGTCAATAAACAGCGGCAGGGTCTGCAAGTCGGACGCCGCACGGGCGAGATTGCGAAACTCGCTCGTCGTGATCTTGCCCATACGCAGCGATTCAGAACTAATCCCCGATTGTTCGGCGAGGATACGCGTCGCCAGCTGGTCGGCGGACATTTCGAGGCTGAAAAACGCCACCCGCGCGCCGGCCCGCTTTTTCTCTTCGAGACCTTCTTCCTCTTCGCGCACCCATCGGCGCGCGGTGTTGAAGGCGATATTGGTCGCCAGCGCGGTCTTGCCCATGCCGGGGCGTCCAGCGAGGATGACGAGATCGCTCTTGTGCAGACCGCCGGTGCGCGCGTTGAGCGACTCCAGACCGGTCGTAATGCCCGACAGCGCGCCACCCGAATTCTGCGCCTTCTCGGCCATTTCCATCGCAAGCTGGGTTGCCTGCTTGAACGTCTTGACCCCGCCGGCCTCGCCCCCCGCTTCGGCCACCTTGTAGAGCGACATTTCCGCCGCTTCGATCTGACCCTTGGGGTCGATCGCTTCCGACGTGTCGAGTGCGCCCTCGACCATTGTCCGCCCGACGCTGACCAGTTCGCGAAGCAGCGCGAGGTCGTAGATCTGGCGGGCGAAATCCTTCGCGCCGATCAGCGCCGCGCCGCTGCCAGTCAGCTTGGCGAGATAGCCCGCGCCGCCCAGTTCCTGCATCGCTTCGTCATTGTCGAACATCGGGCGCAACGTGACCGGATTGGCGACCATATTCTTGTCGGCCATATTCAGGATCGCGGTAAAAATGCGTCCGTGAATATCCTCGAAAAAATGTTCGGGCCGCAACAGCATCTGGACGTCGCCAACCAGCCGGTTGTCGATCATCAGCGCGCCGAGAAGTGCCGCTTCTGCCTCGATATTATGGGGCAGTTCGCGGGCAGCGTCGGCGGCTGCGGGAATCAGTCTGAGCGGTTCGGCCATGACGTCACCATCGGCGCGAAGCGCGCGCGCGACAATGGCCTTGCGACCATCGGTAACAATTCAATTGGGGGTGTATTTGGGGATAGTTCTTGGCAACCGCGCGCCAATCGCACAAAGCCGTACCGCAATGCACGACTATGCCGACGAGCGCCGGATCTCGCACATCACGCTGGACGAAACGACGATCATCTGGCGCAGCGCCGATATCGAGCAAGAACGTCGAATCGCGATCTTTGATCTGCTCGAAGGGAATTTCTTCGCGCCGGTACGCCCCCAGCCCGATGGCTATGCGGGGCCCTACCGCGTCGGCCTGAGCGTACAGGAGGGTCGGCTCGCTATCGATATTACCCGCGAAGACGGCACCGCACTGGAAACCCACATCCTCGGCATGGGGCGTTTCCGCCGTCCGATCCGCGATTATTTCGCGATTTGCGACAGCTATTTTCAGGCAGTGAAGCAATCGACACCACAACAGATCGAGACCATCGATATGGCCCGGCGCGGTGTCCACAACGAAGCCGCCGAAATGCTGAAAACCGCGCTGGAGGGAAAAGTCGGACTCGATTTTGATACCGCGCGGCGGCTGTTCACGCTGATCTGTGTGTTGCATATCAAGGGATGAAATAGCCCCTCCTCCTTTAGGGGAGGGGTTGGGGTGGGGACTGTCTGCGTGTACCGAGGTTTGGATGAACGTTGACACCCCCCACCCCAACCCCTCCCCTGAAGGGGAGGGGCTTAAGAAGCTTATCAATGCCGCGCGCCAAGCCGCGACACGGGCCTATGCGCCCTATTCCAACTTCCATGTCGGCGCGGCAATCCGTCTGACCGATGGCCGTATCGTCACCGGTGCCAATGTCGAAAACGCCAGTTACGGCCTGTCACTGTGTGCGGAGACCGTCGCGATTGCCAAGATCGCCAATGACGGGCTGCTGGGCGAAGTTGTTGAGGTCGCCGTCATCGGTGGCACCGGGACCGCGCCGGTTCGCCCCTGCGGACGCTGTCGCCAAGTGCTTAACGAGGCAGCGCAACTCGGCAAGCGCGACCTCATCATCCACTGCGTGTCGGGTGACGGCGCGACAGTTGAACAGCACAAGCTGTCCGAGCTGTTACCGCACGCCTTCGGCCCTGCCGATCTCATCTGAAGGGGAACGAATGACCGTCCAATCCGACCGCTGGATCCGCGAACAGGCCGAAACCAACGGCATGATCGAGCCGTTTGTCGAGGCACAGCGGCGCGATGGGTGCATTTCCTATGGCCTCAGCAGTTATGGCTATGACGCGCGTGTTGCCGACGAATTCAAGATCTTCACCAATGTGAATTCAACCATCGTCGATCCCAAGGACTTCGACGCCAACAGCTTTGTCGATCGCAAGACCGATTGCTGCATTATCCCGCCGAACAGCTTTGCCCTCGCGCGGACCGTCGAATATTTCCGCGTACCGCGCGACGTGCTTGTCATCTGTCTCGGCAAATCGACCTATGCGCGCTGCGGGATCATCGTGAATGTGACGCCGTTGGAACCCGGTTGGGAGGGGCATGTCACGCTCGAATTCTCGAACACGACGCCGCTGCCCGCACGCATCTATGCCAATGAGGGTGCTTGCCAGTTCCTGTTTCTCAAGGGCAACGAACCCTGCGAGGTCAGCTACGCCGACCGTGCAGGCAAATATATGGGCCAGCGCGGCGTCACCCTGCCCCGGCTATAGGCGGCTAGCGCAGCGCGATTGTCACCATATTGCCGAGCCCGGCGCGGGCGACATCATGCGCCCAGCGTGGCTTGCCATCGACCGTGTCGAGCAGGACGTTATCGTGGGCCAGCACGCGGCGATAAAGTTTGGTCGCATCGGCCATCCGCCCCTTGTGCCGATAGACTAGCGCAAGGTTGAGCAGCGCGGTTTCGTCGAGCGCGTCTTCGCGGACAACACGCTCAAGCTGAACCATGGCAACATCGTATTTCGCCGCTGAGATAGGCAGTGTTGCATAGTTATCCACAGGCCCGGCCAGCGCCAGCGCAGGTGCCGAGGCCCCGATCATCCCCAGTAAAACAAGATATTTCGTCATCACGCACCCTCTAAAGGCTAGTTCATGACAGAAAGGTGACATGAAAGTGTCAGTTTTGTGAAGTGAAAAATATGCACACTCATATGGCCTGCCCAGCATCGCCCCTTGCCGTTAACGTAAAGGCAAGGCATCGCTGTCGCTGACAACAAATCAAGGGATGCAGGAATGGCCAAGGAATTCGACGTCGTCGTCTATGGCGCAACTGGTTTCACGGGGCGTTTGGTCGCCGAATATCTGATCGGTAATGCGCGCGGCGCGACATGGGCGATGGCCGGACGAAGCGCAGACAAGCTCGCCGAGGTCCGCGACCTGATCGGCGCGCCTGCCGACACACCGTTGATCGTCGCCGATGCGTCGGACGAAGCTTCCCTCGCTGCAATGTGCGCGCGGACAAAGGTCGTACTGACTACCGTCGGCCCGTATCAGCTTTACGGCAATGAACTGGTCGCGGCCTGTGCAGCGGCGGGGACCGATTATGTCGATCTGTGCGGCGAACCGGCGTGGATGCGGCACAAGATCGACGCCCATGCAGACGCCGCCAGGGCCAGCGGCGCGCGGATCGTGTTTAGCTGCGGTTTCGACTCAATCCCGTTCGATCTTGGCGTGTTGTATCTACAGGACATCGTGACCGCCGAGGCCGGTGCCCCCGCCCCGCGCATCAAGTGCCGCGTCCGCAAGATGCAGGGCACTTTTTCGGGCGGGACCGCTGCCAGTATGAAGGCGACAATGGCCGCCGCGGCCAAGGATTTCTCGGTCGTTGGGCTGCTCAAGAATCCGTTCGCCCTGACACCCGGATTTGAAGGACCGTCGCAGCCGATGGGTCTGCTACCCGAATATGACAAGGCCACAGGTATGTGGGCCGCGCCGTTCATCATGGCCCCGATCAACACCAAGAATGTCCACCGCACCAATGCGCTACTCGGGCACCCCTATGGCGAGGACTTCAAATACGACGAGATGCTGTTCACCAGCATCGGCGATGCGGGCAAGGCGATGGCCGAGGCGATCGGCAAGATGAACCCGATGAGCGATTCCAAAGGACCGAAGCCGGGTGAAGGTCCGTCAAAGGAAGAGCGCGATAACGGACATTACGAGATCGTCTTCATCGCCGAAGGGCCGGACGGCCAGACACGCAAGGCCGTGGTTAAGGGCGACCGCGATCCGGGCTATGGATCGACGTCAAAGATGATTGCGGAGGCCGCGATGCTGCTGGCGG
This sequence comes from Sphingomonadales bacterium, assembly GCA_031386545.1. Classification (GTDB taxonomy): domain Bacteria; phylum Pseudomonadota; class Alphaproteobacteria; order Sphingomonadales; family Sphingomonadaceae; genus Sphingomonas_O. Next base: position 1,328 of record JANNCK010000291.1, on the reverse strand, counting down.
AGACGAAAGCAGACGGCGGGATCTGGACACCGGGGGCAATCATGGGCCGTCCGCTCATCGAGCGGCTGGTCGAACATGCGGGGCTGACGTTTACGCGGGAATAGCTCTTCCCCGAGCGAAGACGAGGGGCTCTGCCGAGCGAAGTCGAGGTATTCGCCACGCGGACAGGCTTCCCAACTGCGCTCAAAGGTGCCCCTAGTCTTCGCTCGGGGAAGAAAAAGCCTCCTACCGACGTCGCCCCTGATGGCGGATATTCCCCGGTCGCCCCCGCCGCCCCATCATATTGTTTTGGGGCCGTGGCGGGCGAGCGCCGCCATTCGACCCACCCTCGACCAGCTCAAACCGCAGCGCCCCACTGATCGGGCTAGCCTCGGCAAGGCGCAACTGGATCATCTGCCCGGCGGCATAAACCGTCCCCGTTGCATCGCCAGTCAGGGTCCGGGCGCCTTCGTCAAAGCGGTAATAATCGTCGCCCAAAGTCGATACGGGCACGAGGCCATCGCCGCCAATACCCTCGACAGTGGCAAAAAAGCCAAAGCTCGCGACCCCGGTAATCCGCGTTTCGAGCACCTCGCCGACGCGCGTCGACAGGAACGCCGCGACATATCGATCAACCGTCTCGCGCTCGGCCTCCATCGCGCGGCGCTCGGCCTGGCTGATTGCCGTGCCTAGCACTGCCATGCGCGACGACTCATCGTCGGTCAGCCCGCCGTCACCTAATCCAAACGAGCGCACCAACCCACGGTGGACGAGCAAATCGGCATAGCGACGGATCGGCGAGGTGAAATGCGCGTAGCTGCCCAGCGACAGCCCGAAATGTCCGGCGTTCGCTGGCCCGTAATAGGCCTGCGTCTGGGTGCGGAGGATCTGCTCCATCACCTGCGCCTTGTGTTCGGCATCGGCAGTCAGCACGATTAGGCGGTTGAACGTCGCGGGCGTGATGACCTGCCCCAGCGCGAATTCGACGCCGAAGGTTTTGAGATAATCCTTGAGCGCGACCAGCTTCTCGCGGCCCGGTGTTTCGTGGACGCGGTACATGACAGGCGATTTCTTCGCCTCCAGTGCTTTGGCCGCCGCCACATTCGCCGCGATCATGAAATCCTCGATCAACCGGTGCGCGTCGAGCCGTTCGCGGACGGCGACGCTCATGATCCGCCCCGCCTCGTCAAGGACGACACGCCGTTCGGGCAGATCGAGCGCCAGCGGTTCGCGCGCATCACGGGCTTTGGCGAGGAGCGCCCAGGCCGCCCAGAGATGGCGGAGGGCGAGAATGATTGAAGAAGGGGCTTCGACAAGCTCAGCCAAGTCGGGTGAAGAGCGACGTTCCC
>JANNCK010000255.1:0-13157 GCA_031386545.1 Sphingomonadales bacterium | reverse complement strand
TCTTGTTGCTTCCTCGGCAAGCTCGGACGGCAAGACGCCCTCCTTGTCCACCTGTCCTTCGGGGTCGAGGTGAATCAGCACTTCGGTGCCGGGGAACTCCTTTTCGAGTGATTGTTCGACCTCGTCCATGATCCGGTGGGCCGCGGCCACCGTCATCGTCGGATCAACCCAGACGTGGAACTGCACGAAATCCTGCGTGCCCGACGAGCGCGTCCGCAAATCATGGATACCGGTCAAGGCGGGGTGGCGCGCCGCAACGGCGAGAAAATGCTGGCGTTTTTCCTCGGGCCACTCCTTGTCCATCAACTGGTCGATGGCATGGGTCGCGGCGCGCCACGCCCCGATCAGCAAGGCAACCGCAATCCCGACACCGAACACCGGATCAGCCCATTTGATGCCGAGATACTGGTCGAGCGCCAGCGCCGCGATGACCGCGATATTGAGCAAGACGTCGGATTGGTAATGGACATGGTCGGCGCGGATCGCGACCGATTTGGTCTTGGCGATGACATAACGCTGATACGCGAGCAGCCCGAGCGTCGCGACAATGGCGATGACCGATACGCCAATCCCGTATTCGGCATGGGCGGTCGTTTCACCCTGCATCAACCGCATGATCGCGCGGTAAAAGATCGCGAGCGCTGACAGGACGATCACGACAACCTGAAACAGCGCCGACAGCGCCTCGGCCTTGCCATGGCCGAAACGGTGATCGCGGTCGGCGGGCTGCGCCGCCATCTTAACACCGTAGAGTGTGACAAGCGAGGCGAGTAGATCGAGGCCGGTATCGGCAAGCGACCCTAGCATCGCCACCGAACCCGTCTGTGCCGAAGCCCAGAGTTTCAGTATGAGCAGGAAGGTCGCCATCGCAATGCTGGCAAGCGCGGCGCGGCTGGTCAGTGTCGCGCGGGCATGGGCATGGGCGCCGTGGTGGTGGCTGCTGCTCACGGGTAGAGCAGCCCTTCGGTCCAGCCCTCAGCGACCTTGGTGAACAACCGCCGGTTGTGCAGCCGGTGACTACCGTCTTCCCAGAACTCAATGGTCTCCGGCGTGACCCGGTAACCCGACCAATGCGGGGGGCGCGGGACATCCTTATCCTTGAACAATGCCGTCACTTCAGCAAGGCGGGCTTCGAGTGTGGCGCGGTCGGCGAGCGGTGACGACTGGTCCGATGCCCAGGCCCCCAATCGCGAGATGCGCCCGCGTGTCGCGAAATAGGTGTCGGCCTCGGCATCGGTCACAGGCGTCACCGGGCCGTTGATGCGGACCTGTTTACGCAGCGTTTTCCAGTGAAAGAGCAGCCCCGCCCGCGCCGTCGCGGCCAGATCGGCCGCCTTGCGGCTCGTCTGGTTGGTATAAAACACGAATCCGGCATCATGCCCCTTGAGTAGCACCATCCGCACCGAAGGCTGCCCCCGCGCATCGACGGTGGCGAGTGCGACGGCGTTAGGGTCATTCGGTTCGCGGGCTTCGGCGTGGCGCATCCAGAGTTCGAACAGCGCATGGGGGTCAGTTATCATGCCAACGTGTCTAGGTCCGTGCCGCCGCCAAGTCGAGATCGTGTTGCATTGCGGCAAACGCTATGGTCTTTACCAGAGTGACGACAGCAAAAAACCGGGGGCCGCGCAGCAAATGGGGGATAGCCGTGGCTAATGCAAAGCTCCATCGTGCTGACTCGATGACCCTCGCCCGTGATCTTTTGGCTGACTACCGCGCGCTTGTGCCGCGTGGCGATGCCGCACTTGGCGATGATGCGATCTGGGCACCGATGCTTGCCGAAGTGGCCGAAGCATCGGGCGGCGACCTGCCCGCCCTCCGGGTCCGCGCCGAGCGACAAGCCGATGACATCGGCACCAGTTTCCGCGTGGCGGGCGAGGAAGAGGAACGGCGCTGGCCGTTGTCGCCGCTGCCGCTGATGATCGGCGAACATGAATGGCGTGGCATTGCCGACGGTATCGTCCAGCGTGCGTCGCTGATGGAATTGCTGCTCGCCGATATTTACGGGGCGCAGCGGCTGGTCGGTAACGGGCTGGTGCCCGCCGCGCTGCTCAACGGCAGCCCCAATTTCCTGCGGCCGATGGTCGGGCTGACTCCGCCGGGTGGCCACCATCTTCAGGTCTATGCCGCCGACATCGGGCGCGGGCCAAGCGGCGAATGGCGCGTGCTTGCCGACCACACCCGCAATCCGGTGGGGGCGGGCTATGCGCTCGAAAACCGGCTCGCGCTCTCCCGCGTCCTGCCCGGCTTGCAGGGGCGGCTGCATGTCGAACGCCTCGCGCCGTTCTTTGCCGATTTGCGCGCCGGGATTGCGGCGGCCTGCAAACGGTCCGATCCGCGTATGGCACTGCTGACGCCGGGGCGGCTCAACCCGAGCTATGCCGAACAAGCCCATCTCGCGCGCTATCTGGGCATGTTGCTGGTCGAGGGTGAAGATCTCGCAACCCACGGCGACCGCGTTTATTTGCGGACGATCGAGGGGTTCAAGCGCGTCGATGCGCTGTGGCGGCGGATCGATGCGCGGCTGCTCGACCCGCTCGCGTTCGATTCGCACTCGCGGATCGGGGTTGCCGGCCTGATCGATGCCATTGCGGCGAGTAACGTCGTCGTTGCCAATGCCCCGGGCGCGGGTGTGCTCGAATCAGCGGCCTTTGCGGCGTTCCTGCCGCGCCTGTCGGTGCGGATGACCGGCGAGGATTTGCACCTGCCGAACATCGCGACATGGTGGTGCGGACAGGACGACGAGTGCGCGCGCGTGCAGGCGTCGCTCGATACGATGGTGATTGCTCCTGCCTTTGCCGTCCAGCCGCGCGGGCTGGGTGCAAAGGGTGCACGGCTGGGCAGCGCTTTCGACGCGAACGAGCGTGCCGCGCTGTTTGCCGATATGAAGCTGCGCGGGGTCGATTATGTCGGGCAAGAGGTGGTCAAGCTATCGACCCTGCCGACTGTCGGGGCCGACGGTCTCGAACCCCGCCCGTTTACCTTGCGCGTCTTTGCCGCCCGTGACGCCAGCGGTGCGTGGAGCGTCATGCCCGGCGGCTTTGCCCGCATCGGCGCGGGCAGCGACGCGCGCGCTATCGTGATTGGCGAAGGTGCCTTCTCGACCGACGTTGCGATTGTTGCCGACCGACCCGTCGCGCCGATGACATTGATGCCGCACGCCGACGAAGTCGCGATCCGGCGCAATCCCGGCACCTTGCCCTCGCGCGTTGCCGATAATCTGTTCTGGCTGGGCCGCTATTTGGAGCGGGCCGAGAATATCCTGGCGCTGGTGCGCGGCGGACTTGGCGGCTCGGCAGACGTCGACGGCGGCGCGTCGCTGGGGTCTGAAACAGCGACGCGGCTCGATGCGATGATGGTTGCGAGCGGGGCGGCACCGTCGGGTGGTGCAACGCTTGCGGCGGCGTTCGGCGATACTGCCCAACCGTCCAGCGTGGCGAGCCTGTTGCACGCCGCACGCGGTATCGGGGCAGGTTCGCGCGAGCGACTGTCAGCCGATGTCTGGCGTTTGCTCGACAAGCCGTTGCCCGATCAGGGGCCGCTCAATGTCCGCGCGTCGGCCTTGTCTGAACGGCTGTCGGCGCTGGCTGGTCTGTCGGCGGAAAATATGGGCCGCACCGCAAGCTGGCGGTTCCTCGACCTCGGGCGTCGCCTCGAACGGGCGGTTGGCGTGTGCCGTTTGTTAAAGGCCTTCGGGGTCGATGACCCCAGTGCTGACGACTTGTTCCTGTTGCTTGATCTGTCGAGCAGTGCGATTTCCTATCGCCAGCGTTATCCCGGTGGACTGGCCGTGCTGGCTGTCCGCGATCTGGTCGCGCTCGACGGGTCGAACCCGCGCAGCCTGGCTTTTCAGGTCGAGGCGATTGCCACGCACCTTGCCGCGCTGCCGCGCCTCGCCGACGACGGGATGGCCGAGGCCCAACAAATCGAGGCGACTGCGCTCGCCGCCAACCTTGCGACCTTTGCCGCGGCGGCGCTTGACGGTCATGCGGTACAGGGGGTTGAAAACCGGTTGATGACGCTGTCCGATGCGATTGGCCGCCGCTTTTTCCTGCGGGGCGGTACGCCGCTGCGCGCAGCCGGGCTGACGCTGGCGTGAGGGCCGGGGCATGAGGTACCACATCCGCCACGAAACGCGGTTCACCTATGCGACGCCGGTGCGGTTCGCGCGGTGCAACTTGCGGCTGAAACCCATATTCTGGTCGGGGCAGACCCTGATCGATCATGATTTGTCGGTCGAACCCAATGGCGAGCTGACCCTGGCACGCGCCGATGCCTCGCTCGCCAATGTGACGCGGCTGGTCATCCCGGAGGCGGTCAAGCGGCTGAAAATCGTCAGCATGGCAACGGTCGATGTCGAACGCGCAGTGCCGTTTCCCGCGTCCGACGATCCCGATATTGCCACTGTGGCCCGGCTTGCCCGCGCCAGCCGCGATGTGTCGGCAAGCGGCCCGACCAACTATCTGTTCGCTAGCCCGATGGTCGAATTGTCGCCCGAAATTGCCGATTGGTGCGCGCAGGAGCTCGCGCCCGACCGCTCGATCATGGACGCGGCGATTGCGCTGGCGCTGCGCATACAGCGCGAGTTCGACTACGACCCCGACGCGACGCATACCGCGACACGCCCAGCAGAGGCGTTCGCGCACCGGCACGGCGTCTGTCAGGATTTCGCGCAAGTCATGATCGCGGGCCTGCGCGCGCATGGTATTCCGGCGGCCTATGCCTCGGGTTATCTGCGGACACTGCCCCCGCTCGGCGAATCGCGGCTGGTCGGCGCGGACGCGACCCATGCGTGGGTGCTGGTCTGGTGCGGCCCGATACGCGGGTGGGAGGGGGTTGATCCGACCAACGGCATCTGGATGGCAGGTGACCATATCGTCATCGCCATTGGCCGTGATTATTCGGAGATTGCCCCCATTGATGGCGTGTTTCTCGGCACCGGTGCGCAGACTATGACGGTGTCGGTCGATGTGGCACCGGAAGAACCAGGCTCAGATGAACAGTTGTCGGTTGCGGCTCCCGCGCTTACCTGACGCGGCATGGCTGATCCTTATTCCACATTAGGCATCGTGCGCGGCGCGACCGAAGCCGACATCAAGAAAGCCTATCGCAAGCTCGCCAAAGAGCTGCACCCCGATAAGCACCCCGATAATCCGAAGGCGACCGAGCGGTTTTCCAAAGTCACGGCCGCGTATGATTTGCTATCCGACAAGGACAAGCGCGCGCGGTTCGACCGGGGTGAAATCGACGGCGATGGCAATCCTGCCGCGCCCTTCGGTTTCGGCGGCGGGGGTGGCGCGCGCGGTCAGGCGGGCGGTTTTCAGAGTGGCGGCGGCGATTTCGGCGATATTTTTGAGGGATTGTTCGGCGGGCGCGCAGGTGCGCGCGGGGGCAGTCCGTTCGGGCGCTCCCCACCGGCAAAGGGTGCCAACATCGCCTATCGCCTCGCGGTCACTTTCGAGGATGCAGCGGCATCGCGTCCGCAGCGGATCACACTTGGTGATGGCAAGACCATCGATGTGAAACTCCCCACCGGCGTCGAAAGCGGCACCCAGATGCGGCTGACGGGCAAGGGCGAACCCGGCGCAGGCGGCGCGGGCGATGCGATCATCACTATCGAAATTGGCAGCCACGCCTTTTACCGCCGCGACGGCGACGCGGTTCGGCTCGACCTGCCGGTGGCGCTGTCGGAGGCGATTCTGGGCGGCCCCGTTAAAGTGCCGACGGTCGATGGCGCGGTGATGCTCAACGTGCCTGCGGGCAGTTCGTCGGGCAAAGTGCTGCGCCTGCGCGGCCGTGGCTTCACTGGCAAATCGGGGACACGTGGCGACCAGCTCGTCACACTGATGATCGAGGTGCCCGAGGATGACATTGCGCTGAAAACATGGGCGGAAACGGCGAGTCCGGGCAACCCGAGGGCGAAGCTGGGCGTTTAGCACTCCATGCAAGAAACCCCCTCGCCCCAGTCGCCTGCCGAGCGCGACAAGCATCTGGCGCAGGGGGACAGGGTGACACTCGCGCACCGGCTCGATCATTTGCCGATGATTGCCCGCGCGATGGAGGTTGCGCGCCGGGTGATTGTCGGGGTGTTCAACGACGGGTTCATCCATGCGGGTAATCTCGCCTATCTGACCTTGCTCACGCTCTTTCCGTTTTTCATCGTGACGGCAGCACTAGCCAATCTGCTCGGGCGTGGCGATGACACCGTGCGCGCAGTCAATTCGCTGTTTGTCACGCTTCCCGTTGCGGTGCAGGCGGTGCTCCGCCAGCCGGTCCATGATGTCCTGACCGAGCGCACTGGTGCGCTGTTGTGGATCGGCGCGATCATCGGCCTGTGGACGGTCGGCAGCTTTATCGAGACAATCCGCGATATTCTCCGTCGCGCCTATGGCACGCGCTCGTCCGCGCCGTTCTGGCAGTACCGGCTGAGCGCGATCGGGATTATCGTCGGCGCTGTGATCCTGATGATGGCGGCATTTTCGTTACAGGTGTTCCTGACCGCTGCCGAACAATTCGTGTTCCGCCTGTTCCCCTTTGCCGATGATGTCATGGGCTGGATCCAATTGTCGCGGCTGGTCCCGCTGTTCGTGGCGTGGGGCGCAATCTATCTCATCATGTGGACACTGACCCCCAGCCGGTACCGCCTGTCGAAAAACCCGAAATGGCCCGGCGCGCTGTTCGTGGCGCTGTGGTGGTACGGGGCGCTGGCGCTGTTGCCGGTTATTATTGCTCGGCTGGCAAATTATGACCTGACCTATGGCTCGCTGGCAGGGGTCATCATTTCGCTGATATTCTTTTGGTTCGTGGGTTTTGGTTTCACCATCGGCGCGCACCTGAACGCGGCTCTTTCGGAACTGCCCGAACCTGCGCTAAAGGCCGCGGCCAAGGAGTGAGTTTATGACATTGATGCAGGGCAAGCGTGGGCTCATCATGGGCCTCGCCAACGACCGCTCGCTGGCGTGGGGCATTGCCAAGAAACTAAGTGAAGCGGGGGCCGAGCTCGCGTTCAGCTATCAGGGCGAGGCAATTGAAAAGCGGGTACGTCCGCTGGCCGCCGAACTCGGAAGTGATTTCCTGATCGATTGCGATGTCGCTGATATGGGCGCTCTCGACAAGACATTCGACACGTTGGCGGCGCGCTGGCCGACGATTGATTTTGTCGTCCACGCCATCGGCTTTTCGGACAAGAACGAGCTGCGCGGGCGGTTTTACGACACCAGCCTCGACAATTTCCTGATGACGATGAACATCAGCGTCTATTCGTTCGTCGCCGTGGCCAAGCGCGCACAGGCGATGATGCCAAGTGGTGGGTCACTCGTGACGCTCAGCTATTACGGCGCGGAAAAGGTCATCCCGCACTACAACGTCATGGGCGTGGCGAAGGCGGCGCTGGAGGCGTCGGTGAAATATCTCGCGGTCGATCTCGGTCGCGACAATATCCGCGTGAACGCGATTTCGGCGGGACCGATCAAGACGCTCGCGGCGTCGGGCATCGGCGATTTCCGCTACATCCTCAAATGGAACGAGCTGAATTCACCACTGAAACGCAATGTGACCATCGACGACGTCGGCGGTGCGGGGCTGTATTTGTGCAGCGATCTGGCGTCGGGCGTGACCGGTGAGACGCATTATGTCGACGCGGGCTATCAGGTGGTAGGGATGAAGGCAGAGGACGCGCCGGATATTGCGTTGAGTTGACATTGCACCTATTTTTGTGCAATGTTTCTTGATGGAAATCGTGACTTACTCCGAAACGCGCGCCAATCTGAAGGCAGTTATGGACCGCGTCGTCGAGGACCATGTCCCGATCGCGATCACGCGCCAGCGCGGCAAGCCCGTGGTGATGGTCGGTCTCGACGACTGGAATTCGATGACCGAAACCCGTTACCTGATGTCGACGCCGAATAACGCGCGGCGGTTGATGGAGTCGATTGCCGATGCCGACGCCGGTCGCAACATGATCGAGGTCGATCCCGAGACGATGCAGCCGCTTTGAGGGTCATGTTCACCCCGCAGGGCTGGGCCGATTACCTGACCCTGCGCGAGGCCGACCCCAAAGCGCACCGCAAACTCGACGGACTGATCGCCGAGTGCCGCCGCAGTCCCTTTCACGGCACGGGCAAGCCTGAGATGCTCAGGGAGAATTTGAAGGGCTGGTGGTCGCGGCGGGTGTCGCAGGAGCATCGATTGATTTATCGCGTTGCTGGGACAGGGGAAACACAAGTGCTTGAGATCGCGCAATGTCGCCTGCATTACTAATGACATCACGTCGATGAGCCACAACAGCTTCGGCCATCTCTTTCGCTTCACGACGTGGGGCGAGTCGCATGGACCCGCGATTGGTGCGGTGGTGGACGGCTGCCCGCCAGGATTGAGGTTGAGCGAAGCCGACCTCCAGCCTTTCCTTGACAAGCGCCGCCCCGGCACATCGAAATTCACCACCCAGCGGCAGGAACCCGACATCGTCCGCATCCTGTCGGGAGTGTTCGCCGACCCTGAAACTGGAATAACTCAGACGACTGGCACCCCGATCAGCCTGATGATCGAGAACGTCGATCAACGGTCAAAGGATTACAGCGAAGTCGCTGCTGCCTATCGTCCCGGCCACGCCGATTATGCCTATGACGCGAAATATGGCCTGCGCGACTATCGCGGTGGCGGACGGAGTTCGGCGCGTGAAACCGCGTCGCGGGTCGCAGCAGGCGGTGTCGCGCGATTGGTGATCCCCGAGGTCAGCATCATCGCGCATGTCGTCGAAATCGGCGGTGACCGAGCAGAAAGTTTCGACGCGGCAGAGATCGCCATCAACCCGTTCTTCTGCGCCGATGCCGCCGCTGCCGCACGCTGGGAAATACTCGTCGACGACGCGCGCAAGGCCGGTTCATCGCTCGGTGCGGTCGTTGAATGTGTCGCCACCGGTGTCCCGGCGGGCTGGGGCGCACCGCTTTACATGAAGCTCGACGCGCAACTCGCCAGCGCCTGCATGAGCATCAACGCGGTCAAGGGTGTCGAAATCGGCGACGGCTTCGCCGCCGCTCGCCTGCGCGGTGAGGACAATGCCGACCGGATGCGGCCAACGGAAAACAGGGACAGTCCCTCCTTTTTAAGCAACCATGCAGGCGGCGTTGCGGGCGGCATTTCGACCGGCCAGCCTGTCGTCGTCCGTGTCGCGTTCAAGCCGACGTCGTCAATTCTCACGCCCGTCGAAACGATCACGCGTGACGGGCAGGCCACCGACATCGTCACCAAGGGCCGCCACGACCCCTGCGTCGGAATCAGGGGCGCACCGGTCGTCGAGGCGATGATGGCGCTCGTGCTCGCCGATGCCAAGCTCATGAACAGAGGACAGACGGGGCGATAGAGCGCGCCCACCCCCGACTTGCCTGCGCTTGTCGAAGGGACTTTCTGCTTCAAACATCGCAGAAGTCGAAAGGGGCTTCGACAAGCTCAGCCAAGTCGGCGTGGGTATTTCTCTTACGTCAATCGCTATAAGCCGGAATGCTCAATCCCCGCGTGATGGCCAGCGCGCGCAATCCGAACCCCGCCGCTGCCCCCACTGCCGCCGCGACCAGCACCGGCACCCCGGCCAGCACCAGTCCCACAAACGAAGCCGCCGCGAGCGCCGCCGCTGTTACATAAATCTCCGGCCGCAACAGGATCGACGGTACCCCGGCCAATACGTCGCGAATGATGCCGCCGACGCACGCGGTGATGACCCCCATCATGATCGCGGGCAGTGCGGGCACGCCCAGCCCCAGCGCTTTGGCCGCACCGAACACCGCATAGACCGCCAGCCCGACCGCATCGAACCAGTCGACCCCGCGTTCAGGCCACAGCCGGCGCGGCAACACCCAGATCAGCAGCGCGGTGCCCAAACACACGGCGGGTACGCGCCAGTCCTGTACCCAGAACACCGGCGCGCCGATCAGCAAATCGCGCACCGTGCCGCCGCCGACGCCGGTCACCAGCGCGAAAAAGGCGAACGTCACCAAAGTCTGCCGCGCCCGCGCCGCCGCCAGTGCCCCCGACGCCGCGAAGACAGCGATGCCAAACAGGTCGAGAAATTCGACGAAGGGGGCAAGCTCGCTGACAAAGGTCGTCGGGACGAGCATCAAATGTGAATCGGCTTCCCTGTCACCGCCATCGCTGCTTCCTTCAACGCCTCGCTGTGCGTCGGGTGGGCGTGGCAGGTGTAGGCGATGTCTTCGCTGGTCGCGCCGAATTCCATCGCCAGCGCGGCCTCTGCGATCATCGTGCCCGCCAGCGAGCTGATGATGTGGACACCCAGCACCTTGTCGGTCTTGGCGTCAGCGATGACCTTCACAAATCCATCGGTGTCACGGTTGGTCTTGGCACGGCTGTTGCCCGCGAAGGGGAATTTTCCGACCTTGATCTCGCCCTTTTCCTTGGCCTGCTCCTCGGTCAGGCCGACGCCCGCGATTTCGGGGTGGGTATAGACGACGCTGGGGATGACGTCGTGGTTCACGATGCCGGTCAGGCCCGCGATATTCTCGGCGACCGCGATCCCTTCGTCCTCGGCCTTGTGTGCCAGCATCGGGCCGGGGGTGACATCGCCGATGGCCCAGATGCCGGGGACGCTGGTCTCGAACCGGTGGCCGGTCTCGATCTGGCCGCGCGCGTTGGTGCCGAGGCCCGCCTTGTCGAGCGACAGGCCGTCGATGTTGGGGCGGCGACCGATGCTGACGAGGACGGCGTCGGCGGCTAGTGTCTCGGACGCGCCGCCTGCTGCCGGTTCGACGGTGATCGTGGCTTTTCCACCCTTCACAGTAACGCCGGTAACCTTGGTTCCGGTCTTCAGGTCAAAGCCCTGTTTCTTGAAGATTTTCGCACTCTCCTTGCGGATTTCGCCGTCGAAGCCGGGCATGATCTGGTCGAGATATTCGACGACGGTCACCTTCGCACCCAGCCGTTTCCACACGCTGCCCAGTTCCAGCCCGATCACACCGCCGCCGATGACGACGAGGTGTTCGGGGACTTTAGGGAGTGCGAGCGCGCCGGTACTGTCCACGATGACGTCCTCGACGAGATCGACGCCGGGGAGCGGGGTGACGCTGGAGCCGGTGGCGATAACGATGTTCTTGGCACGGACGGACTGGGCACCGATTTGCACGGTGTCGGGCGCGGTAAACGCGGCGCGGCCCTTGAGCCATTCGACCTTGTTTTTCTTGAACAGAAACGCGATTCCCGTCGTCAGTTCCTTGACCGCGAGCGCCTTTTCGGCGTGCATCTGGTCGAGATTGAGTTTGGTGCCGGTGATGTCGATGCCGAATTTGGCGAGCGCGCCGCTGTGGGCTTCCTCGTACAATTCGGACGCATGGAGCAGCGCCTTCGACGGGATGCACCCGACGTTGAGGCAGGTGCCACCCAACGTCTCGCGGCTCTCCACGCACGCGGTCTTAAGCCCGAGCTGCGCGGCGCGGATCGCGGCGACATAACCACCGGGGCCGCTGCCGATGACGAGGACGTCGTAGGTGTAGTCGGTCACGAGCAATTCCTTACAGGTCGATCAGCAACCGCGTCGGGTCTTCGATCGCTTCCTTGACGGTCTTCAGGAAGGTCACGGCCTCGCGCCCGTCGATCAGGCGGTGGTCGTAGCTGAGCGCGAGATACATCATCGGGCGAATTACGATCTGGCCATCGCGGACGACCGGGCGGTCCTCGATGCGGTGAAGCCCCAGTACCGCCGACTGCGGCGGGTTGATGATCGGGGTGGACATCAGGCCGCCGAACACGCCGCCGTTGCTGATCGTGAAGGTGCCGCCCTTCATGTCGTCCATCGTCAGCGTCCCCGCCTTGGCCTTTGCGCCAAGTTCGCCAATGGCTTTTTCGATCCCTGCGAACGAAAGTTTGTCGGCATTGCGGACGACGGGGACGACAAGGCCGTTCGGCGCGCTGACCGCGACCGACACGTCGAGATAGTCGAAATAGACGATTTCCTCACCGTCGATCTGCGCGTTGACCGCGGGAATGTCCTTCGCGGCGAGCACCACCGCCTTGGTGAAGAAGCTCATCAGGCCAAGGCGGACACCGTGCTTCTTTTCGAAGCTGTCCTTGTAGCGGATGCGCGCGGCCATGACTTCGCTCATATCGACGTCGTTGAACGTCGTGAGCATCGCGGCGGTATTCTGCGCGTCCTTCAACCGTTTGGCCACGGTCTGGCGCAGGCGCGTCATGCGGATGCGCTCCTCGCGGCGCTCGCCGGTGGGAGCGAGGGCTGCGGCGGGTGTCGGCGCAGCAGAAGGAGCGGCAGGGGCGGCGGGCGTCGGCGCGGGGGCCGACATCACGTCTTCTTTCGTGAGCCGACCGTCCTTGCCGGTGCCCTTGATCGACGAAGGATCGACGCCCTTTTCGAGGACGAGGCGGCGAACCGAGGGGGAGAGCGTGGGCGCGACGCCGTCCGTTGCGGGTACCGCGACAGGAGCCGATGCAGTCGGCGCTGGAGCAGCTACCGCGCCCGACCCTGCTTCGACCGTCGCAATCGTCGATCCGACATTGACGGTGTCGCCGACTTTCACAAGCTGCTCGCCCATGACGCCCGCGACGGGCGCAGGCACTTCGACCGAGACCTTGTCGGTCTCCAGCGACGCAATCGGCTCGTCGGCAGCAACAGCCTCGCCCGGCTTTTTCAACCATTCGCCCAGCGTTGCTTCGGTGATCGATTCGCCCAGCACGGGCACTTTGACTTCGGTGCTCATTTCTTATCCCTTTTTCCGCTGGCGGCGGATTTCGGTGCGGACGCTCTGGCCCAAGGCATCAGCGACAAGGGCGGCTTGTTCGGCCTGGTGGCGCTTCATCAGGCCGGTCGCGGGCGACGCGGCGGCCTTTCGGCCCGCGTAGCGCGCGCGGCTCGGCTGCACTTTCGCGCGCGTCAGGCATTCCTCGATGAACGGTTCGACGAACGACCAATAACCGTTGTTCTTCGGCTCTTCCTGCGCCCAGACGACATCTTCGAGGCTTGTCATGCGGTCGAGCCGCGCAACGAGCGGATCGCCCGGGAAGGGATAAAGCTGCTCGATCCGCACGATGGCCGTATCGGTCAGACCCGCCGCGTCGCGCGCATCCATCAAATCATAGGCGACCTTGCCGCTGCACAGGACGAGCCGCTTCACGTCGGCATCGGTCGGCGCATTCGGGTCCGA
>JANNCK010000242.1:0-5192 GCA_031386545.1 Sphingomonadales bacterium | reverse complement strand
CCGCCATCCTCCACGCCGATGCTGACTTCGGTCTGGAAGTCCGCGTACTCGGACAGGCCACAGCTTTCGAGGACGTTCTTGAGTTGTTGCTCGCCCCAGCGCCCGCGCGCTTTGGGCGCGTTACGGAGCGCGTTGACGAGTTTTGCCGCCTCGCCCGACACCCGCTCGGTGCCGACGCGCATCGCCTCGATCTGGCCCTTCAGGTCGCCGAACGCATCGCGGCGTTCAGCCTCGACCTTGGCAACGCCCTCTTCATAGCGTTGCAGGCGTTCGGTGACGGGCTGGAGAAGTGCTTTCAGCCCCTGCCCCGTCGTTTCCTCGGACTGTTTGAACCGCGCATCGGCGCGTTCGAGGAACTGGCGCTGGGCGGTGTCGAGCAATTTACCTGCCGTTTCAGCGAATTGAGCACCAAGCGCGTCCTTCGCCTCGGCCAATTGCTTCAACTGTGCCTCGAACGATTCGGCCCGCGCGCTATGGTCGGCGCGCAGCGCGGCAATCGTTGTCGTCGCTTCCTCGCGCTCGCGTTCGACTTCATCAAGCGTCTTGCGGAGCAATTCGGTCTGATCGGCGCGCACCTGCGCCGCCGCGAGTTCGGCGCGCACCGTCGCGGCGCTACGCCCGCCGATCAACCAGCCGACAAGCCCGCCCAGCAGCAGCGTCCCGACCGCGACGAAAAGCAATTCCGCCGTCACGCAAAACGACTCGGCGGGTGCGACAGGAACGACGCATTAGCGTGCGTTAACTTCGCTAGCTTCACCGGGTTAGCCACATTTTGCCCGTTCCTTCGATCAAACGGGCAAACAACGCCCGCGAATCGGAACGTAACTAGAACGGAAGCTGTAGGACAGCAGAAAATGCGAAATCAGGCCGCTTTTTTGAACTTCGCCAGCTTCCTCAGCACCATCTCGCGCTTCAACCGGCTGAGGTGATCGATGAACAATATACCTTCGAGGTGGTCCATCTCGTGCTGGAGACAGGTTGCCAGCATTCCTTCGATCCGTTCGTCGTGCTGGACCCCGTCAAGGTCCATCCAGCGCGCGCGGCAATGCGCGGGGCGCTCGACATCGGCGTACTGGTCGGGAACCGACAGGCAGCCCTCGTTATAGACATTGGTGTCCTCGGCAGGGTCGAGGATTTCGGGATTGATGAAGACGCGCGGGTCGTTGATCGTGCGGGTCTCGACCGTGCCGTCTTCGCCCTCGATTTCCTCGCGGTCCTGCAAATCGATGACGAGCAGGCGCAGCGGTTCGCCGACCTGAACGGCGGCAAGGCCGATGCCGGGGGCGTCGTACATCGTCTCGAACATATCGGCGACAAGGGTACGGATGTTGTCGTCGATGGTCTCGACGGGCTTCGAAATCAGGCGCAGTCGCGCGTCGGGCGCTTCGATGATGGAACGGATGGACATGGTACGCAGGTAGGAATTGCAAGGCGGCGGGTCAAGAATGCGCCGCAGGCAATAGGGACGCCCCGCATAAACAGCACAAAGGATGTTCACCCGAAGCACCAAAGAAATATCGCTAGCGATGTCTTTGGTGCTTCGAGTGAACCATTGCTCTTTCATAAGCCGTGCGGAAGCGCCTTTAGCGAGCTAACCAACCGGTCGCCGCGCCCTGAGCGCCTGCGCCAGCGTACCATCGTCGAGATAGTCAAGTTCACCCCCGACCGGCAGGCCGTGGGCGAGTTGCGTGAGGCGCACCGGAAAGCCCTCCAGACGGTCGGCGATGTAGTGCGCGGTCGTCTGGCCCTCCAGCGTCGCATTCATGGCGAGGACAACTTCGTCGACGCCGCCCCTCTCCACCCGCGCCACCAGCCGGTCGATGGTCAGATCCTCCGGCCTGACGCCGTCGAGCGCCGAGAGTCGTCCGCCGAGGACATGGAAACGCCCGGGAAACAGCCGCGAGCGTTCGAGCGCCCACAGGTCGGCAACTTCCTCGACCACCGCGATGCTGCGGTCGTCACGACGGGGATCGGCGCAGATGCCGCAGGGGTCGATCGTGTCGATGTTGCCGCAGACATGACATTCGGCCAGCCGTTCATCGACCGCCTCTAGCGCGCGCAGCAGCGGCACCAGCGCGCCTTCGCGTTTTTTGAGCAGGTGCAATACCGCCCGCCGCGCCGAACGCGGCCCAAAGCCGGGAAGCTTGGCAAGGGCAGTCGAGAGTGCGTCGATTTCGGAAGAGGCCATAATTGGGACATAAACCGTTCTGGCCACGCTTGTCGAAGGCCTGTCCTTCACTTTACCGCGCGTTTACCGCAGGCAGGGATAAATGACCCTTCAAAAAGCCGGGGCGAACGGAATTTCGAATGCGTATTATTTTTATGGGAACTCCGGATTTTGCCGTGCCCAGCCTCGACGCGCTGGTCGCCGCCGGACATCAGGTCGTGGCCGCCTATACCCAGCCGCCGCGTCGTGCCGGCCGGGGCAAGCTGCTGTCACCCTCGCCCGTCCAGATTCGGGCCGAGGCTTTGGGGATTCAGGTGCGCTATCCTGTGCGTCTGCGCGAGCCGGTCGATCAATATGCGTTTGCCGCACTCGCCCCCGATGTGGCGGTGGTCGCGGCCTATGGGCTGATCCTGCCGCCACCGATTCTGGAGGCACCTGTCATGGGCTGTATCAACGTCCATGCGTCGCTGTTGCCGCGCTGGCGCGGGGCCGCGCCGATTCAGCGGGCGATTATGGCCGGGGATAGCCTGACGGGGGTGACGATCATGGAAATGGCGGCGGGGCTGGATACAGGCGCGATGCTGGCCCGCGCAGTGACGACAATCGACAGCAAGACCGCAGGCGAGCTGACCGTTGAACTTGCAAAAATGGGTGCGGGGCTGCTCGTCCAGACGCTGGGCAATCCGCCGCCAGCCGTGCCGCAGCCCGAAACCGGCGTGACCTATGCCGCCAAAATCGACAAGGCCGAGGCGCGGATTGATTTTGGCGCAGGGGCATTGGCAGTCGAACGACAAGTCCGCGCCTTTGCTCCGGCACCGGGTGCATGGTTCGAACATGGCGGCGAGCGCATCCGCGTCCTGAAGGCAGAGGCCATCGGCGGCGGTGCCGAGCCGGGGCTGGTCGCCGACGAGGGGCTGGTCGTCGGGTGCGGCGTCGGCCTGATCCGGCTGGTGACGGTACAGCGTGCCGGTCGCGGGGCAATGCGCGCACACGAGTTATTGCGCGGCTTTGCCATTCCCGTTGGCACGGTACTGGCGTGACACGGTTCCGCCTGACGGTGGAATATGACGGCCGTCCCTTCATGGGCTGGCAGCGGCAACCGCACGGGGCAACGGTGCAGCTGGCGATCGAGGACGCGGCAAAGGCGATATTGGGCGAGGCGGTTGCGGTTCACGCCGCCGGGCGTACCGATGCCGGGGTGCACGGACGCGGGATGGTCGCGCATGTCGATATTGAACGCGCGATCACACCGTTCCGGCTGCTCGGTGCGCTCAATGCAGGGCTGCGGCCCAATGCCGTGGCGATCCTCGACTGCGCGGTTGTGAAGCCAGATTTTCACGCGCGTTTTTCATGTGTTGCGCGGCATTATGAATACCGGATCGTCAACCGGCGACCGCCGCTGACGTTCGAGGCAGGGCTGGCGTGGCGCATCTCGAATGCACTCGATGTCGCAGCGATGCAGGAAGCGGCGCAACTGCTGGTCGGACAGCATGATTTCACGACATTCCGGTCGGCACATTGCCAGGCGACGTCACCGGTGCGGACGCTCGACCGGCTGGATGTGGTGCGCGCGGGCGAAATGATCGTCATCAACGCGAGCGCCCGGTCATTCCTGCATCACCAAGTGCGGTCGATGGTCGGATGCCTGTCGCTTGTCGGGCGAGGGAAATGGTCGGTGGCAGATTTGAAAGCGGCGCTGGAAGCGAAAGACCGCACACAACTCGGCCTGAATGCGCCGCCGGATGGGCTATATTTCATGCGGGCGGATTACTGAACGCCGCAGGCAGCTTAGAAGGTGTCACAGGAAGGCAGGAAGGCAGGAAAAAGAGAGTCTAAAGCTTCCTTGTTTTCTTCCTGCCTTCCTGCCTTCCTGCCTTCCTGTGAACCAACTTTTTTCGCCTTCGGCGCAGATCACAGCAGAACCAGCGCCTTTTCGAACATTGCGAGCTGCCAGAGAAGGCGGCCGTGGTCGCGTTTTCCGGCGATATGGTCCTCGGCGACGCGCTCCAGTGTGGTGCGATCGAACCAGCCGGTGTCGGCGAGGCCCGCCAACCGTCGCGCTTCACCCGCCAGCGGTCCCCGGAACCACGCCGAAACCGGCGTCACGAACCCCATTTTGCGGCGGTAGAGAATGTCATCGGGCAAAGTCCCGCGCATCGTGCGCTTCATCAGCCATTTGCCCTCGCCCCTGCGCAGCCGCATCGACACGGGTAACGTGGCCGCAAATTCGACGAGGCGGTGGTCGAGCAGGGGTTCGCGCGCCTCAAGGCTGACCGCCATGCTGGTGCGGTCGACCTTGGTCAGGATGTCGCCGGGCAGCCAGATTTTGAGATCGGCATATTGCGCGCGGTCGAGCGGGTCACGCGCCGGGGCGTCACGCATGGCAGCGACATAGCGGTCCTCGGCACGGTGGCCCTGAAGGCTGCGCGTGAAGCTGTCGGAGAAGATCGCGGCGCGCTCCTCGGGCGGGGTCACGCCGACAGCGCGGGCATAGGCCTCGCCCCCGCCCAGTGCGAGCGCGGCAAAGGTTGATTTGGCGCGGAACATCTGTGGTGCCCAGTCGGCCTTTGGGTAAGCGCGGGCGAGGCCCCCGAACACCGGTTCACGCCAGTTTTGCGGGACCAGGCCCCGCACACGTTCTTCGGCGTGCTGGAATTTGTAGCGGCGGTATCCGGCGAAAATCTCGTCCGCGCCGTCGCCTGACAGCGCGACTGTCACGGTTTCGCGGGCGAGCTGGCTGACGCGCCATGTGGCGAGGGCCGACGCATCGGCAAAGGGTTCGTCGAACATCCGCGCGACCGTGCCCGCAGCGGCGTAATCGTCCGACGCAACAATGCGGCTGCGGTGGTTGGTGGCGAACCGTTTGGCGATGTCGGCGGCGTAACGGGTTTCGTCGTGCGCGGCGCTGTCAAAGCCGATGGCGCAGGTTTGCACCGGTTGCGACGACGCCTCCGCCATGAAGGCAACCACGCTCGACGAATCGACGCCGCCCGACAGGAATGCCCCGAGTGGCACGTCGGCGACC
>JANNCK010000208.1:0-6878 GCA_031386545.1 Sphingomonadales bacterium | reverse complement strand
TGGCCCGCGCGATGCCGAAATAGAGCAAGCCGAACACGAAGATCAGCCAGAACGCCTGGCTAGCATAAGTTTCGAGGATCTGGGCAATCTGAGGCATTGTTTGTTACGCGACGAAGATCAGGATCATCGCAACGACGAATGCGAGCAGACCGAGAAGTTCGGCAGCCGCGAAGCCGATGAACAAACGACCCTGCTGGCCGTCGGCAGCGCCCGGATTGCGCAGCGCGCTTTCCAGGAACGAACCGAACACGTTACCCACACCAAGGGCGGCCATGCCGACACCAATAGCTGCCAGACCGGCACCGATGAGCTTTGCTGCTTCTGCGTCCATTATCGTAACTCCTTCGTAGATCTTGTTGTAATTAGTGAAGATTGACCGCGTCATTGATATACAGTGACGTGAGCAGGGCGAAAACATAGGCCTGAATGGCACACACCAGCAGTTCAAGCAGGGTGATGCCGATCATTAGGATAAAGCTTGGCAGCGCGACCACCGGGGCCACCCACAGCGCCTCGGCGTTAAGCCCGTTGATAACGAAGCCCGCCAGCACCTTCATCAAGATATGGCCTGCTGTCATCGCGACGAAAAGCCGCAGCGCGAGGCTGAACGGACGGATGAGGAACGAAAACAGCTCGATCACGAACAGCAACGGCACCATCACCGTTGGCGTGCCATGCGGGACGAAGAGCGTGAAAAAGTGGAAACCGTGCTTCCCGAACCCGATGACGAGCACGATTGAAAAGCTGATGACCGCGAGCACGCCGGTAACGGTCAGATGGCTGGTCACGGTGAAGGCATGGATGCCAGGGATGATCCCAATCGGCATCATGCCGAGCATGTTCGCCACGATGATGAACATGAACAGCGAAAAGACATAGGGAACGAACTTCTTGCCCTCTGGCCCGACGTTCTGTGACAGCATGTTCGAAATGAACCCGGTCACGCTCTCGACCGCGACCTGCCAGCGGCCGGGAACCAGCTCGCGC
Organism: Sphingomonadales bacterium; assembly: GCA_031386545.1. GTDB lineage: Bacteria > Pseudomonadota > Alphaproteobacteria > Sphingomonadales > Sphingomonadaceae > Sphingomonas_O. The sequence goes on along the minus strand of JANNCK010000208.1, from coordinate 5,891 downwards.
TTCATGCCGCCGAGCATGAACAGCCAGATCAGGCCGAGCACGACGACCATGAACAGCGCCGAATTGGTGAAAGACAGGTCGTAGCCGCCCACATTCAGTGGAACCAGCGGCTCCACCGTGAACTGGTGCATCGGATCGATCTTGCCGCCTTCAGCCGCCACGGGTGTTCTTCCTATACATAACGAGCGGCAAGGACTTACTCCGGCCGCTCGCCTGAAATCTTGATGATGTTCCTGAACGCCACGACGATCCCAAGGGCCATCAGGGCAAGCAGGAGAACAGGGGAAGTGCCGAACAGCCGGTCAAGCAACCAGCCAATCACTGCACCGCCGACCGGACCGCCGATCAGTTGCGACAGGACGCGATTGCCTTGGGAATATCCCTTCCCCTGACCTTCGCCCACCTTGCCGGACCTGATCGCCTCGTCGCGCTTTGCCGCGTCCAGCCGCTTGTTGAGCGACGTGATCCGTGGGTCTTCGCGGTCTAGGCCGTCCTGCCCGAGGTCTTCCGTTCCCATGCCGATCCTCCGTTGACGGACGACGCGACACGGGCGCGAACGACCCCGCCTTGCTGCGCGCGCCTCTAGGAAAGTGACGGGTTCAAGTCAACTCTTGTGCGGTGCGGAAACCTAGCTGCAATAATCCGGCAGCGGGATCGGGGCGGAGCCTTGACGCACGCGCCACACCCCGTCGCGCAGCAGATAGGCCTCGCCCGCGCTGACACGACTTTTCAGCGTGGTACAGCCAACCGCCGCCGCGACGTCCTTGACCGTCACGCCGCGCTGTCCGGCGAGTTCGGTGTAGGCCGAGCGCCGTTTGATGTTGATCGATTCCATCTCGCTGCGGATTTTGTCCGACACGGTGCCGCGCACGCCAAGGAAGCCATCGGCCTGTTCGCCGACCTGCGCCGCATCGATTGCAGTAGCGAGTTCGCTGCCCTGAGCCATAGCGATCCCGCCGGTGGCGAGAAGGAAAGCGGCAATTACTGGTTTGGTGTTCATTTCGGAAACAACTCCGGATTCGAGGTAATCAGGTCGGCGGCGTCCTTTTGCAGGCGGACAACGACTTCCTGCTTGATCGTGACGTTGAGGTTGATCTCGATGGGCTTGTCGGGCGCTTTCACACTGATGCAGCCTGAAATCAGGAGCATCGCCGGCACGATAAATAAAGGTGCTGTTCTCATCCCCGTCCGACTCGCATCACGCTTCCTCTTCGTCAATATCGTCATTCCTTTAAACGCTTGTCGCTTGCGACAGGCTGAACAGTTCGGTTGAGCAACAATCCCGGATCTTGAAAGCTGCGCGCGGTGTTGACCAGCCCGCGGAACGGCGCGCGAACGCGAATGTTGAATAAAAACGGCAGGCCTGTGAGCGATTTGGTCAGGCCGCTCGGCGCAACCGGCGATTGGTTGATCCCGTCGAAACGGACAAGGCTAACGATTTCGCCGTCGAGTGAACCGTCGAGATCGACGGCGAGGTTGCCGTACCGGATCGACTTCAGCGCATCAAAGGCGAGTTTTGTCATTGCATTGGTCTGGGCATTCGAGACGTCGCCGACATAGGCCAGCATCCCGCCGCCGCTGCGCGCCACAATTTGCCCGCCGACAATCCGGGCGCCGCTAGTGTCGAAGACAATCGGTAATTTTCCGTCGAACGTGCCGGTGGCTGCGATGTTTTCGAGTTTCAACTGCTCGATGAACTTTGCCGCGTCGAGCGAAACGACCCGGAACGACAGGGTGTGTGGCTTTTGCTGCCCGAAATCGAGCATGGCCGGGTCCAGCCGCAATTCGCCCCCCGCAAACGGCCAGCGACCTTGCATGACCTCGACCACTTGATTGGGGCGCAAGCGATAGCTGATAACACCGTCTTTCACTTCGACACCCGGATTGACCAGTTCGACCTTCACCTGCTGGCCGGGCGGTGTCGATAGCGCGATCAGATCGTCGAACTCGATTTCCCCGGACACACCGGTGACCGGGCCAAACGCCGCGGCCAGATCGAGCGCATCAGTGCGGAATTTGCCCGAACTGGTGACCTTGTCACCGCTCCAGCGGACAACGCCGGTGCCATCGACCTGGCCGTAGACATTGGCAATGACGCCCCTCGTCAACGGCGTAACCGCCTCGGGCTGGAGCGATTTACTGAAATTGAGACCGGCAACGACAATCCGCGCCTCGCCGGTGCCGCGCGACAGGTCGTGGGACAGCGCGACCGTGGTAAGGGCTCTGGCTGAAACCGGCTCGTGCAACGTCGCCGACGCCGCGATGCGCCCGTCTTTCAGCCGCAGCTTCATGCCCTCGGCTGACAGTGGATTAAAGCGCGGGTTTTCGGCTTGGTCGGTCAGCATCATCTTGCCACCGGCATCGAGGACACCGCCCGTAAACGACCAACTCCCCTGCCCTGCACTGGCGAGAAACGGCACCCGCACGATGTTGCCGGACAGCCCCGAGTAACGACCCGACAGTCCCTTTGCGCGGGTCACACCGTCGAGACGGAGAATCTTAAGCTGCGTGAGCCGGTCAGCGGCACCGATTAATGCGGAAAAGTTCGATAGCGACACTGGCCCGCCAATATCGAATGATGCGCCCGAAGTGGCGAGAGCAAGCGGCTGGTCTCCGACACGCCCGGTCAGGCGCAGCGGACCCGTCCGCGCGCCACCGGTAACGCCACCGCGCGTGCTCCGGATAATGGCACCGCCGCGCGTCGGGCACAGCGTGATGCTGCCCGGCGCAAATACCGCCCCTGCAAGAACGACACGGCGATAGGCGACGGGGGTACAGCCCGGGGCGACAACGATGTCACCTGATGAGGCCCGCTGAATGATTACAGGCACCCGCACGCCCTCTGCCCGACCATCACCGACAGGACCGTCGAGCGTTGCCACAGTTTCGATCCGCAGCATACCGTCACTGCGGGCCGCAAACCGGACGGGGGCGAGCACGAGTTGGGCATTGCTGGCGCGAAACGGAGCGACAGCAAACACGCCGCGTGTCGATCCGTCCGCAGTGTGGTTTAACCGCCCCTGCACCGACGGGAAACCACCGCCTGACAGCGACAAATTCCCGTCAGCCGACAATTTGGTTGTAGGGCCAGCCGCTGCAATTGTTACCGCACCGCCACCAAAGGTCAGCACCCCGCCGCCCCGCGCCGCGACCCGGACATCCGAAAATCGCGCATATGCTTCTTGGTAGGTGAATGCCGCATCGACAGCCGCGCCTTCTCCCGTACGACCCAATGCTTGCGACAAGGACTCTGCAAGCGGGCCGATTGGTGTCCCGGCAGCAGCACCGAAGGCACGCCGCACGGCTGCCAATTGTGCGGGGTCGGCAAGAGCACGCCCTGCCTTCATACGACCAGTAACCGTGATCGCTTTCCCCGCACCAAACTCACCAGCGGCGGACAGCCCGATGACACGGGTGCCGGAATATCGTGCGGCGTCCGACGACACCGCGAAACGCCCCTGTGTATTGCGCCCGGTCCCCGCGAACACGAATTGTCCGGTTACCGCCGCAAGCTGAAGCAGACCCTGCCGCAGTCCCCCCGTCGATATTTTCGCTTTGCCGTCCCAGCGATCAAATGCTTCGTTCAACACCACGTCGAACCGCGCCTCGACAGGACCGGTGCTAACGCTGCCGCAAGTTGAAGGGTCTGCGTCGAGAAGCCCCGCCAGATGCGGGCGGCGGCGCAAGATCGTGACTTGAGTGGTGGCAACCGGCGATTCGATCCGGCAGTTATCGCGCCCGGCAAATGGCGCTGTCACTTTCACCTGCCCTTTGAAACCATCACTCAGCTGCCCCGCTCCGGCAACATGGGCCGTAAATGCGCCCACGGCGGTCGCCAGCGTCACACGCGTATCCGCCAGCCGCACATCGATGTCGGGCAGCACCAGGGGCTTCCCCGTCGGCGCGGGCAGCAATTTATCGACAACACCCCAGCTCACGCGTCCTTCGACGAAACGACCGCGCAGGCGGACGCCGCTGGCTTTGATCGCTGTCACAGTGACACCGCCCCATACCGGCGCGAGCGACACTTCCGCCCAATCGGCGGTCAGATCGGGATTCGCCGGATCGCCCAGCCGCAATTTTTCGATGCGCTGGGTCCGGAAAGCGATGTCCTTGATCTCGTAACTGGCCTGCACGCCCTGCGCGGCAAGTGCCCGGTCGATAGCGCCAGCCGCAATCGGGCGGCGCTGTGACCAGACAACGCCGAGCGCCACCGCAATGACTGCGGTTCCCACCAACAGGGTGCGCCCGATTTTGATCCTGCCCAGACGCACAACTACCTCTTCGACGCTTCCTGCGCAGTGTGGCGCAATATCGGGCATCGGCAAGCGGTTTGACCCGTTCGCGCCATCGGCTAGTCAGGATGAATGGCCGATGCACCGCCCCCCGAAGATACCGCCGGACACCGCGCCCGGTTGCGTGCGCGGTTATTGGAGACCGAGGGCGACGCACTGGCCGATTACGAGTTGCTTGAATATCTTTTGATGCTCGGCCTGCCCCGGATCGACACCAAACCGCTCGCCAAAGCACTGCTGCGCGAATTCGGTGATTTGCGCCGCGTGCTGACCGCGCGGCCCGATGAACTGGTACGCGTGAAAGGAGTCGGCACGAGCGGTGCTGCCGCCATCGCGATTGCGCGCGCAACCGGCGTCGCCTTGCTCAAGGCACCGCTGTCTGACGCGCCGATGCTCGCCAGCTGGCAGGCATTGCTCGATTATCTGCGCGCCGACATGGCATGGCTGACGGTAGAGCGGGTCCGGGTGCTGCACCTCAACAGCAAAAACATTCTGATGCGCGACGAAGTCGTAAGCGAAGGGTCGGTGGATCAGGCCAGCGTTTATGTCCGCGAGATCATCAAGCGAACGCTGGAGATCGGCTCGTCCGGCCTCATCCTTGTCCACAACCACCCCAGCGGCGACCCGCAACCGAGTCGTGCCGACATCCAGCTGACCCGAGACATCGTCGAAGCCGGAAAGCGGCTCGGCATCGCTGTCCATGACCATGTCATCATTGGCGCAAACGGCCATACCAGCCTGCGCGCGCAAGGGTTGATGTAAGAACGCAAAACGGGCCGCACCTTTCGGTACGACCCGCCTTGCGACCCGGAAGTTCAGGCTCCCTGAGTGAGATACGTCTGCAACTCGGCCAAGGTTACAGCCTTGCTTTTATCTTTATCCGCCGTCGCGAACGCGCCGTCCGACCATTTGGTCATTTCGGCAGCAGGCATCGGCTTTTCGCCCGACTTTGCCTTTAGCGCACCCATCCATGCAGCGAATTCGGACTTGTCGAGCATACCACTCGCGTCCTTGTCATAGGACGGAAATTCGGACGCGATCAGTGCCTTGGGATCAGTCGGCGTCGCCATTGGCACTACGTCCGGTGTCGTCATCGGCTGGCCCGGCGCAGGGGCCGTTGTCGCGGGCTCACCCGGTGAGGCCGGCTCCATCTGCGCCAAGGCAGGCGTGGAAAGCGCGAGCGCGCTTGCGGCGATCAAAAGGGTTTTCATGGGGATGCTCCATCCGTTTCAATTCACTGGGGCGGCAATTGGCCGTTCCGAAAGGTCAACGAAGCCCTGCCATATTACGTTGCTCAAGCTACCGCGTTGTCGGGCCGGTTCGTCCCTGCTACCGGCCTGCCGCATGATTGAACGCTATTCCCGCCCCGCCATGGCCGCGCTTTGGAGCGCCGAGAGCCGTTACCGCATCTGGTTCGAGATCGAGGCGCACGCGCTCGACGCGATGGCCGAACTGGGCGTCGTCCCGCATTCGGCGGCAAAGGCCGTATGGGATTGGTGGGCAACGAACCCCGTGATCGACGTGGCCGCCATCGACGCCATCGAAGCGGTGACCAAACATGACGTGATCGCCTTCCTCACTTGGGTTGCCGACCAC
>JANNCK010000163.1:0-6106 GCA_031386545.1 Sphingomonadales bacterium | reverse complement strand
TTAGATAATACAGAGCATGGTAATTTTGTTTACCGTAATAATGGCGTTACGGTTGTCGCAAAGTCAATTAACCGAGTGGGGAATAATTTTACAATCGAGGACTTTCAAGTTGTAAATGGCTGTCAAACAAGCAATGTAATTTATCATAATAGGAAAAATATCGATGGCGTTTTTGTCCCATTTCGATTGATCGGGACAAAGAGTGAGGACTTTATTTTCTCAATAATTTCTGGAACGAACAAGCAGAACCCGGTGAGAGATGAGCAATTCTGGTCTCTTTTACCATTTATGAAAAATCTTGAGGAATATGCGAGGAACGTTCCGGCTGGTCAGAGGGTATTTTTGGAGCGACGTGAAAACCAGTATCGGTCCGAATCAGTCGAGCGTGCGAGAATCGTCCAGATGCAACCTCTTTTCAAAGCAATTGCTGCTGGTCTGCTAAACGCACCCCATCGTGCATCGCGCAATTACAAATCGGAAATTATCGACAATATCGACAATCTGTTTGCAGAGAATGAGGATGTTCGGCCGGCGTATGCCGCCGCATTTCTTCAATATCGGTTAGAGTTCATGTGGCGTAACCAAAAAATTACTGCCGCGACAAAGATTTATCGGTATTTTATCATGGACGCAGTGGTTCGACTTGTTCTCGGCTCGCGGAAGTTTGTCGATCTATCTAAGAAAGAAAAGGCCAAATTCGCGGATCACTTAGTAAATATTACTGCGGATGAAGAGAAGTTGGCTGCAGTGGTGGGATCCGTGAGTAAGCATCTCGATAGTGCGCTCAAAAAGCTGGGGGTTAAGGATTCTCGAGAACGACTACGCGATACGATCCGCTCCGAATCTTTTTTTCAGAACGTGCGTCCCAGTTATATTCCAAAAAAAAGCCTAATCTAGCTCCCAGACCTCGTGACGCTAGGACGGCTGCAACGCGAACGCCCCCCCTCAAAAAAACCGCTGTCCTACACGTTCGCATTTTGTTCCATATTGTTACATGAAAAACGACTCGCCCCAATCCGCCAATTCCCTCACCACTCCCGAGGCCCCACCGCCGAACGAACTCGACACGCTCGGCGACACCACCACCTACAATTCGCAAGATTACCGCTGGGTGCCCGTCCGGCGGCAGGCGCGGTATGACGGGTGGACCGAGGAGAAGCAGCGCCGCTTTATCGAGGTGCTGGCTGACACCGGGCTGGTCGGCACTGCCGCCAAGTCGGTCGGGCTGACGCGCGAGAGTGCGTACCGGCTGCGGCGGGCGGCGGGGGCGGAGGCGTTTGCTGCGGCCTGGGATGCGGCGCGCCACCATGCCGGCGGGCTGATCGAGGATATCGCCTTCGAACGCGCAATCGACGGCGTGGCGGTGCCGGTGCTGAACGAACACGGCGAGCAGATCGCCTCGCGCACCCGCTATGACAACCGGCTGCTCGTCTTCCTGCTGCGCCGCCTGCGCGCCGACCGTTATGGCGGCGACTTGCGCGGGGGGCCGCCAGCGGGTGCCACCGCCACTGCGCCGCCGCCGGTCGCGGTCACGCTGCGCGCGCTCGAACCTGCGCTGCCCGCCCCGCCGGAGGAACTGCTGGGCGACGAGTTCCCGCACGAACTCGAAATCGCGGACCTTGCCGACGGCGCGCTGCCGCAATGGCTTCGGGAACAGCGCGTCGAACCGGACCTGCGCGACACGGCGACCCCGCGCGAGCGCCGCTGTTTCAACGCTTATCTCGAATCGATCAAGCACCAGAACACGACGTCGCTCTATGCCAACCCGCCGCCCAAGAAGGCCGCCAAGCAGCCCATAACGCCACGCGGCAAGCGGTTTCAGGTGTGAACTTTGTGACCTTTGGCGGAAATTCAACGGTTTTGCTGCCTGGCACGCGCCCGGGGGCTGTTTTCGGGGACTTTCGCGCTATGCCGCTTTCGCAATGTGCCTGCTCTACCGCCTCGACGCGCCCGCAAACCAGATTGCGACGGCCTTTAACGCCGATCCCGGCCCCGACCCGTGGCAACCCGACTATGTTGCCCCCGGCAAATTCGCGCCGGTGGTGGTGCAGGGCAAAGAATCGCGCCGCCTCGTCCCGCGCTTCTGGGGCGTACCACCCCCGCCAAAGGTCGCGGCAGAGGGTGGCCGCCCCGTCCACAACGTCCGCAATCTCGACAGCCCGTTCTGGATCGGCACGTTGCGCCATACCGAGTTTCGCTGCCTCGTGCCCGTGACCAGCTTTATGGAATGGGGCGGGGTGACCCCGGCGGAGGCCGGTTCTTCAAAAAAGCCCGCGCGGACGCAACACTGGTTCACCGTGCCGTCCGAACCGGTGTTCGCCTTTGCCGGCATCTGGCGCGACAGCGAGGTGCCGAGTTTCGCCTTTCTGACCTGCGATCCCAATCCTTTGGTCGGGACGGTGCACGACAAATCAATGCCGGTGATCCTCAACCCGTGGGATTATGACCGCTGGCTCACTGCCGACTGGGCCGAGGCGCGCAAGCTCGTCGATCCCTTCCCCTCGCAACTGATGGCCGAGACGCGGGTGTCGCCTAGGTCACCCCGTCCCACACCAGCTTCACCCCCGGCGATCACCACCGCAAGGCAGGCGAGGGCAAGCGCAAAGGGGTAGCGCAAAAAACGCATGGGCATTGTCGCAACACGATTGTGTCGCGCGGCACAAGCCTCCCGGGTCTTGCCACCTTGCCACCGGTCAGGCGGCGGCGGTCTCGCGCGCTTTGGTTGGCCCCTGCCGGTCCTTGCTCCGCCGTCGCCGCTTTTCAACATACATCGCTCGGTCGGCGACCTGCATCAGTGCGGACAGGTCGGTGCCATCGGCCGGACTGCTGGCAACGCCGATGCTCGCCGAAATCGTGATTAAGCCATCGCCGATGCTATAGGGCAGGCCGATGACTGTGCGGACGGCTTCGGCTTCGTGTGCCGCTTGGACCCCGTCGACGCTGCCATCGAACACCAGTGCAAATTCATCGCCACCCAATCGTGCGATACAAGCGGCACTGACCGCGACAGTGGCCATACGCCGGGCGACCTCGACCAGCACCGCGTCGCCCGCGTGGTGGCCGTGGGTATCGTTTGCCGCCTTGAACCCGTCGAGATCGAACATTGCGACGGTGACGGGCGTGCCCGTGGCAAGCTGGGCTTCGAGGCAGGCAGTGAAGGCGCGGCGGTTCTTCAAGGCGGTCAGGGCATCCGCCTCGGCCAGCTGCACAATCTCGTGCTGCAGGGTCAGCATCTTGACCGTCTCGCGGAACTTGGCCCGCACCAGCCGGTGCTGGAGCACCGCGATCAGGACGAGCATGACCGCCATCGTACGAATGCCGAGGTTGTCAAAGACCAGCATCCGGATGACGATCGGAGCCAGTGCCGTCGCCATCGCGGCGGTCGCCGCGCGCGGTACACTGGCCAGACAATTGGCACTGACGAGCGCGGACAGCGCGAGAAACACCGGGGCCACGACGCAATAAAATTGCTCGGTTTCTCGAAACGCATTGACCGTCCAGACACCTGAAACAAGGCCCAGTCCGCCGGCGACGAACACCGTTTTCTGCAAGATTTTATAACCGGTTTCGGGCGCGACCGGCGCATGCCGCGGTCGCCATGTGCCGATAACCCACACGGTGACACCGATCAGAATGACAGGCGGGATCACCTGTTGCCAGACGGGGAGTTCGCCCATGACGGCCAGCGCCATTGCGGCGGTGTTGGCCACAATCGTCAGGCAGAGCAGCGGGGCTAATGCGTGAAGGCGCTCGAACTGAAGCTGGATCAACGGGGTACGGACAGCGGCGGGCACATCGCCATTGAAAGGCGCAACGAACCGGGCCAGGCGCGCCCGCCACCCGCTTTGGCTCGTTGCTTGATACGCCACCGTTGGTCCCCACTGATTACTAACCAGTGGCTAGGGCGCGCGGCCTAACATCTTGTTAACCGTCGGCTCAGGCGGTCTGGTTGCTGCGCGCCGGATGCTTGCCCGTGATCCCGCGATAGAAGGCAAGGGCAGGGGCCATGTCGGCGTCATAATCACCGGTCGGGACAATGACCGGCCCCAGCCCCGAGGTGCGCGTGGCATAGTCCATAAAGCCGCACACGATCGGCACACCGGCCCCAAGTGCGATCTGGTAGAACCCGCTGCGCCATTTATTGACCGCGCCGCGCGTCCCCTCCGGCGCGATGGTCAGGACGAACTCGTCGCGGCGGCCAAATTCCTCGACCATCTGCTGCACCGTGTCCTTGGCGGTGGCGCGGTCGAGGCGAACACCGCCGACCTGCCGCATGAACCGGCCCATCGGCCACCTGAACAACGATGCCTTGGCGATGAAATGGGTCCGGATGCCAAGCGTATGGGTAACGCCGAGGAAATAGGGAAAGTCCCAGTTACTGGTGTGCGGCACCGCAATCAGGACAAAGCGTTGTGGCTCGGGCACGGTGCCGACCGAGGTCCAGCCCCCGCTTTTGTACAGCGCGATCAACAGACGCCGGACGAGGCGCGCAGCCAGCCCCGGCGCTTCGTCAGTTGCCGTCACCGCGCTCACCGCTTGCGGACGAATTCGGCGCGCAGGACCAGACCCTTGATGCCCTCGTACCGGCAGTCGATCTCCTGCGGGTCGCCGGTGAGCCGGATCGATTTGATCAGCGTCCCCCGTTTCAGCGTTTGTCCCGCGCCCTTAACGGTCAAGTCCTTGATGAGTGTGACTTGGTCACCGTCCACGAGCAAATTGCCGACTGCGTCACGGACTTCGACCGCATTCTCACCCATCGCGGCAGAGATTTCGTTAGCCTGCACCCATTCGCCGCTCGCTTCGTCGTAAACATAATCACTGTCGCTTGCCATCGCCTGCCTCGCCCGCCGTCAGCTACCCATACCCTATTTGATCGTTGTGATGCCGACCGAGCCGGACTTGGACGACGGGTTGGAAGCGTTGGTTTTTGGCGCTTTTTCAGCCTTTGGCTTGCGGGTTTCCTTGTTCGACTTCTTCTGACTTTTGGCCATAACTATTCTCCCTAGAGGGTGTCGGTAGGCCAATTGTACCTGATTGACCAATCGCTCTCTGCTTTTCCTTGCCGCTCACCGTATGCAAAGGGTCTCGCCAACGCCTTGTAATCGCCTTACGTCTGCGCCAGCATGGCTTAGGCAGGCGCGTTGCCTGACTTATTTCGTACGACGAGTTCGTGAGGGAGGACAAAACACATGGCCGACAAGAAACCAAATGCACTGATGACGCCGGTTAAGGTCTCGGCAGATCTCGCCGCGATCACGGGGCAGGGCCCGATGCCGCGCAGCCAGATCACATCGAAGGTCTGGGAATATATCAAGAAGCATGATTTGCAGGCTCCCGCCGACAAACGCACGATCAATCCCGATGCGTTGCTGGGCAAAGTTATCGGTACAACGCCGATTTCGATGTTCAAGATGACGGCTGCGGTCAGCAAGCATATCGGCTGACCCGATAGTATACGGCGCGGTGGCGGGGTTACGGCTCCGTCACCGCCGACTGTTCGGCCCCTCGACGGCGAAACGGCCAGTCGGTCACTTGGGCCGCCCACAGCGCCCACCAGATGATTACCGGCTGTAGCGCCAGGCGCGGGCCGTGATACCACCAGCTCAACATCGTCCCGCCCACCGCGATGCTGTTCACCGCATGGTTGATATTGGCTGGCACAACACAAATTGCGTAAAGCGCGAGTGCGATGCCTGCCGCGCGACGCAGCGAGGGCACAAACAATAGGGCCACCGCCCCCGCAATCTCGCAAACACCTGTCGCGAGCACGACAAACTGGGGCTCCGATACCCAATCAGGCGTAATTTTCACAAAGCCATCTGGCATAATAATATGGGCGACCCCGGCCACGATATAGGCCAAGGCAAGCACCAGTCGGGCCAGCCGTCGCACCCGGCCCTCGCGCCCAGATTGTTCAGCTATGGCGATGGCGCGCTGCAATCATATCGAAAACTGCTGGGTGAAGCGGTTGGGCAAAACGACAACCAAACCCCTTTTTGTCGCGCCAGGCGACCACGGCTTCCAAAGCAGAAAAACTGGGCAAGGTCAGATAGACGCGCGCGCCGACCGGTACATTATAGATTGATGCCACGAGAAAGCCTGTGCG
>JANNCK010000151.1:0-11402 GCA_031386545.1 Sphingomonadales bacterium | reverse complement strand
GGCATAATCGTTGCCGCCGAACATGAAGATGCAGACCAGCGCCTTATAGTCGGTGTTCACCGCCGCTGCTGCTTCACCAATAGCAGCAAGATTGACTACAAAGGGACTTGCCGCCCCGACAATGCCGAGGGCACCTGATCGTTTGAGAAAGGCGCGGCGTGATTGATCTTCGGTCATGCCCGTTTCCCCTTATTTCTGCGCCAGATAGTCGGGCGATGCCATCGTCAACAGGATGGCGGTATAAACACGGTTGAGCAGCAACGCGCTCGATGTCGTCGCGATACTATCAACGGCGGTGCGGATCGAGGTAACCGTCGCCGCCGACAATTGTCCGGCTGCAACGATAATGTTCACCTCGGCGACCAGTGCCGCGCTGTCGGCGGCGCGCGTCAAGATGTCGGTATAGTTCGCTCTGACGTCGCCGGTTCCGGATTGAATCAGCGTCTGCATATAATTGACGTACGAGATGACGCTGGGTTCGTTGGTGATCTGGAATTCCGGCGCGACCAGATTGGCGGTCGCAATCGCCGTGTTTGGCGGCGTGTAGCCGGGACGAAAGAAGTTGAAGACGCTCGGGCTGTGCCCGGCGCTCTGGGCGAGGCGATTGAGCGAGCTACTGGTGTTACCGATGGCCCAGGCGTCTGCCGGCGAGGTGACGCCGAATGCCCGCGCCCAGTTGGTCAGGCGGATGACGGGCTCGCGTAGCTTGCCGAAATTCGGACTGGTCAGATTTGTATCGGAGCGCGCCTCGGTGTCGGTCAATATGGCCCGGACAACCGCTTTCATATCGCCGCGAACGCCGGCACCATTATTAGCAAACACGGCAGATACACGTCCGACGAATGCCGGGGTCGGATTGCTGGTCACCAGTCGCTGGATGAGCTGCTTGGAAACGAAGGGCGGCACATTTGTATTGGCGAAAATCGTGTCGAGCGCGATCCGCAGCGAGGCGAACCCGTCGGTGTTTGCAGGGATCGTCGTGCCAAGAAACACCTTCGTGCCAAGTTCATGGTTCGCCGCCTGCTGTATCAACGAGCGGCGCAGGCGATCTGGTGTCGTTGAGTCGGTTGAATCCAGCGCAAACCCTGTGAACACCCGCGCCAAGCCAGAGACATCGTCCTGGGTGTAGGAATCAACGGAGGTGCCGCCAGCTAACTGCAAGGTGCCGTCGGCATTGAGCCTGTTCAGTCCCAGCGTGAACAACTGCATCAGTTCGCGCGCGTAATTTTCATCGGGCTGGGCACCGGTCGCCGCATTTGCCTTGCGGTTGCCGAGGTAGGTTAGCCAATAGCCCATCCCCGCATTCATCGTGATCTTTTCGAGGATGTCGCGGTAGTTGCCGAACGCATTGTCCATCAACACATCGACGTAGGCTGCCGCAGCGAACGCCTTCCAATTGGTGTTGAGTCCGTCGATGCCGACAACCAGGAAGCTCAACAATGCCTGACCCACCCGCTGGCGCAGCTGGTCCTGTCCGGAAATGGCCTGACGCCACATTGTATTGTCGAAGCCGTTCTGGTTGTTGATATTCGCAACGGCGTTGTAACCGCCGGCAACAAGCCAGTCCCAGTGACTGGTTGCGCGCGGCAACGCGAATTGCTCTGTAATCCATGCATCGTAACCAACCGATACGACCCGGTCGATGTCGGCGCGACTGGACCCCATACTCGATTGGGAAAGGAAGCGGCTGGCTTGTGTCGATGTTGGCGGAACGATGACGACCGGGGGCGGTGTCGGAGTGGGCGCAACGACAACAGGTGCACCGCCCCCGCCATCTCCGCCGCCACAGGCTGCCAGCACAACTGCTGGTAGCGTTGATGCCACAATCCCGACCAGTGATTTCGGAACAACGACTTCGGTATCTGAATCTGGCGTCAGTTGTTCTGGCTGAGTCTCTAGCTCAAGCCGGACTTCCGTGTCGTTGCGCACGCCGATCCCCCTTTTGTCTCTCGATGCCGGTCCGGGTCTCCGCCCGGTGCTCCTACCATCAACCCTAGTTTGTTAACATTTTCTTGCCGTCGCTGTGTTGTCGGCAGCTTAAGCTATACGCGATCGCAACGACAACCCTTCGCAGGACCATCAGAAACCCTGCTCACGCATCCGTGCGCGAACGCATTGATCGCGCGCGTAATCGCCATCTACTTCGCGTCGACAAGCCTTGCGCGCCTTTTCCTCGGCTTTGCGGATTGTGCGGCCCCGGTTGCGGTCGGCTTCGCTTTGGCTCGTTGTGGCCCAATCCGCTGCCTTGGCTGCAACTCTAACAGGGGCGGTGACTACTGACGCGACGGTTGAAATGCACCCACCGAGCAAAAAAACGGGAAGGACAAGCGCAACCGGTTTCATCATGGCTTTCAAACTACAGCACCAATGCGCCGTGGTCGAGGTGCGGCAGAACATGTCGGCTGAACAGGTCTGCTTCTGCGGCGTGCGGATAGCCCGACAGGATAAATGCTTCGATCCCCTCGGCCTGATAGGCGCGCAGTTTCGCCAATACCTGATCGGGATCACCGACGATGGCCGCGCCACAGCCCGAGCGGGCGCGACCGATACCGGTCCAGAGATTATCCTCAACATATCCCTCGTCGCCGGCTGACGCGCGGAGTTCGGCTTGGCGCAGAACGCCGACGCTGGTCGAATCGAGCGATTTGGCGCGGATCGCATCGCCGGTTTCGGCATCGAGCTTCGACAGCAGCCGCGAGGCATAGGCGCGCGCTTCGGTCTCGGTTTCGCGAACGATGACGTGCGCGCGATAGCCATATTTGAGCGTGCGACCGTGACGAGCAGCGCGGGCGCGCATGTCACCTATAATCTCACGCACCGCGGGCATCGTGTCGGGCCACATCAGATAGACATCGCACCCCTGCGCGGCGGCTTCACGGGCGTCTTCCGACAGGCCACCGAAATACAGCGGTGGGCATTTGCCGCTGACCGTTGTCATGCGCGGCGGATCGATGTCGATGTTATAATGCTCGCCGTGGTGGCTCAAATGCTCGCCGTTGAGCAGAGCCTTCAATATCTGCATTACCTCAAGCGTGCGGGCATAGCGCGGCGCACTTGCCAGCTTGTCGCCGGGCAGGTCCGACGAGATGATATTGACCGTCATCCGCCCACCCGTGATGCGGTCAAGCGTCGCGATCTGGCGCGCCAATTGCGGCGGCCAGCTCTCGCCAATACGCACTGCCATCAGCAGGCGGATACGGCTCGTGAGTGCAGCAATTGCCGCCGCAAAAGCGGTTGTATCCAGCCCCAGCTGGTAGCCGCTGGGAAGCAGGATATTGTCGAAACCGCCCTTTTCGGCGGTCAGCACAATGTTGCGGCAATGCTCCCAGCTTGACGCAAGTGCTGGGTCGGGTTGCCCCAGAAACTCGTAATCATCGTCGCACAGTGCCGAAAACCAGCTGACTTCGCAGTTTGACGTCATGGCAGATTCTCCCCGCGCGCCGCGACCAGCACCGCGTACCAGCTCGCGCGCGTCCAGCTGACTTTATAAGCATCGGCGGCTTCGCGGATGCGGTCGACATGCTGCGACCCGATGATGGGAATGGGGCGGGCAGGGTGCGCCATGATCCAGCTATACGCAGCGGCTGTCCGCGAGACCTCATACGCCGTCGCCACCGTGTCGAGTGCCGCAGCGACGGCGGTTTCCCGCGCAGTGGTCGGACTGGCAATTCGCCCGCCGCCCAGCGGAGACCACGCCATGGGTGCAAGATTGTGCTGCAGCGCAAGGTCGAGCGTCCCGTCAGTGATTGTATCAAGACACAGCGGCGACAGTTCCGGCTGGATCGTCGATAGCGGCAAATCGCGCGGCATGAATGCCAGCAGCGCCGTCGTCTGTACGGGCGTCATGTTCGACACGCCGAACGCGCCGATCTTGCCGAGCGAATAGGCTTTCTCGGCAAACTTCGCGATTTCGTGAGGATGGGTCAGGATGTCGGGGCGGTGGATCTGGTAGAGATCGACGCGGGAAATTCCCATGCGCTTGAGCGATGCGTCGAGCGCCGATTCAAGGTAGGCCGGTGAACTGTCATAAGGTAGCGGCGGCATGATCCCGCCCTTGGTGGCGAGCACCATCCGGTCGCGCAAGCCGGGTGCATCTGCAAACACCTGACCCAACAGCGCCTCTGCATCGCCGAACCCGTCCTTGCCATCGAAGCCATAGATGTCGGCGGTGTCGAGCAGGGTAACCCCCGAGTCGAGCGCCGCCTCGACCAGTGTCCGAGCCTCAGCGACATTGCGTCCGGCAAACCGCCACATGCCCCATGCCATCGACGAAATGACGATCCCGCTTTTTCCGAGGAGACGTGTCACAGGAACTGGGGGTAGGGTGGACATTAGCGTTACGGCTCCGGCGTATGACAACGCTATCTTATACGCGCGGAGGAGGGGGTGGGGTCAAGTTGATTGAGCGGGGCGATGTGTATATATTGGCAATTGGAGACACATCATGCGGACGAATATCGATATAAATGACGATCTCATGGCGCAAGCCATGGCGGCGACCGGCAAGCAGACAAAGCGGGAGACAGTCGAGGCTGCACTGACGACAGTCATTCGCCTGCGTGACCAGGAAGGGCTTCGCGACTTGTTCGGGGCGGTCAACTGGGTTGGCGATCTTGACGCGATGCGCCGGGATTGATTGTCGTCGACTCGAGCGTGTGGATCGACGCATTTCGCAACGCGATCACGCCGCAAACCGCCTTGTTGAGAAGGCTGATCGGCAACAAGGGGCTTATGGTTGGCGATCTCATCGTCACCGAAGTGTTGCAGGGCATCGATAGCGAAGCAGAGTTTCGGCTGGTCCTTGCCAAGTTTCAGGCACTTCCGATGATCGTGATTGGCAGTGACGTGGTAGCAGTCGAAGCCGCGCAAAACTATCGACGGCTTCGCAATCGCGGCATCACCGTCCGCAAGACCATCGACGCGCTGATCGCTACCCGGTGTATCATGGACGGGCACGAACTGCTGCACAGCGACCGTGATTTCGATCCGTTTGCGGAGCACCTCGGCTTACGACTGGCGATGGGCTAACCAACCCGCGCCGTACTACCCCGCACTACTAGTTCATGCTGCAACCGACGGTGCTCCACACCGTCCACTTTCTCGAACAGCAGATTTGCTGCGGCAAACGCCAAGTCGCGGGTTGGCTGGCGGATCGTCGTCAGCGGTGGCCACACCAATTGCGCCAGCGGGGTGTCGTCGAAGCCCGCGACCGACAGATCGTCGGGCAGGGTGAGGCCCTTGCTGTGGGCCACCGTCAGCACACCCGCCGCCATGTCGTCGTTCGAGGCAAAGATCGCTGTCGGGCGGCGCGGGTAGGAGAGCAGCGAATGCGCCGCGACCACGCCGCTGGCAAAGTCGAACTCGCCCGGATGGACCAGCCCCGGCTCATACTCGATTCCCGCGCGGTCGAGCGCGCGGCGATACCCGAACAGGCGCTGCTCGCTCGCCATGTGATTGGGGTGGCCGACGATGAAGCCGATGATGCGGTGGCCCAGATTTATGAGGTGGGTCGTCATGTCATCCGCCGCCTGCACATCGTCCATGTAGACTGACGAGGTCAGCGCATGGTTAGTGCCTGGCGAAATCCGGACAAACGGGATACCGCGCCGTTCGAGTTCGGCCAGCACCGGCGCGCAGTCGGTGACAGGGGATGACAGGATGATGCCATCGACATGGGTTTCGTCGATCAGCCCGCCGACTTCGGCAACGATCGTTGGTGAGGCGACATCGGCGGGCTGCGCTAGCATCCGCACCCCTGCCTCGCGACACCGCGCCCACACGCCCTCTTGGACGGCGTGGATGTAATAGGGCGAGTGATTGTCATAGATCAGCGCAATCTGATGCGAGCGGCTGCCCGCCAGTGACCGCGCCGCCAGACTCGGGCTGAATGCCAGTGCCGCCATCGCGGTCTCAACCTTGGCGCGGGTCTCGGCACGGACATAGCGTTCTTTATTGAGGACGCGGCTCACCGTCTTGATCGACACGCCTGCCGCCCGTGCGACGTCATTGATCGTGTTGCGCGATGCCATCCACCCTCCCTGACGTGTCTGTTGTAAGCGCGCAACACTGTAACGCGCAACGACTCTGGCCCCTCTTGCGGAAACCCCCGTGTCCGTGCGAAAGGTGTTTCAGACATCGCTGTCATAAAAGATGTTACGGGAGTGGGAATGACGCTGCGCTACGGTCTTGTGGGCACTGGCATGATGGGCATCGAGCACATCAACAATGTCGCGATCACGCCCGGCGCGGAAATTGTCGCGCTTGCCGACCCCACGGATGCGTCGCTGTCATGGGCGAAGCAGGCGCTCGGCGCTGACGCCAATCCGCAAGTGTTTTCGAGTGCAGCTGAACTGGCCAAGGCGGGTCTCGACGCGGTGATCGTCGCCAGCCCGAACTATACCCACCGCGCGGTGCTGGAGCCGTTGTTCGACGCCGGGCTCAACATCCTGTGTGAAAAGCCGGTTGCGACCACCGTCGAGGACGCACGCTGGATCGTTGACCGCGCCGCCAAATCGTCGGGCATTTTCTGGACCGCGATGGAATATCGCTTCATGCCGCCCGCCGCCGAATTCGTGCGGCAGGTCCATGGCGGGCGCACCGGCAAATTGCAGATGCTCAGCATCCGCGAGCACCGCTTTCCGTTCCTGCAAAAGGTCGGTGACTGGAACCGCTTCAGCGCCAACACCGGCGGAACGATGGTCGAGAAATGCTGCCATTTCTTCGACCTGATGCGCCTGATCGTCGGCAGCGAAGCGGTGCGTGTCTATTGTTCGGGCGCGATGGACGTGAACCACCTCGACGAGCGTTACGACACGGCTGAGGGGCAGGGGCGAACGCCCGACATTATCGACAATAGTTATACAACGGTGGACTTCGCCAACGGCGTCCGGGCGATGCTCGACCTGTCAATGTTTGCCGAAGGAGCAGAAAATCAGGAAGAGATTACCGCCGTCGGTGACAAGGCGCGGCTCGATTGCCTGATCCCGACTGGTGATCTGGTTTTCTCGCCGCGCACCGGGTTCATGCAGCCCAAGGCGATCGAGTGCACGCATGTCGCGGTTGAGGCCCATGCGCTTGCCGCCGGGCACCACCACGGCGCGACTTTCTACCAGCACCAGAAATTCTACAGTGCTTTAGTAGGAATTGGAGCGGTGGAAGTCACCGCAACCGACGGGATGATGGCGGTCGCCATCGGCACCGCCGCAGAGATCAGCGCACGCGAGCACCGCGTCGTGACGATGAGTGAATTGGGTTTCTAGAATAATCACCGACACCGGCGGACGCGACCAATGAGCCGCGCCGCCCAGCAGGAAGGAAAGACCGAAATGAAACAGACTGTAATGCTGGCAAGCGTCGCCGCATTTGCCATTATTGCCGCTAGCCCCGCCATGGCGCAGGCGCCTGCTGCAACCGAAGGCGATGTCCCCGCCGACATCGTTGTCACCGCGCAAAAACGCACCGAGCGCCTGCAGGACGTGCCGGTCGCGGTCAGCGTGATTTCGGGCGCGTCGCTCGAAGCCAAGGGTGGCGTGAATATCGAGAGCGCGCAGTATCTCGTGCCGACGCTCAACTTCCGCAAATCGGGTGCGGCGATCAACCAGTCGCTGTTCCTGCGCGGCGTGGGCACCTCGACCTTCTCGATCGCGGGCGAGCCGTCGGTCTCGACGGTTGTTGACGGCGTCGTGTTCAGCCGCGCAGGCGAAGCGTTCAGCGACCTCGTCGACATCGAGCGCATAGAAGTGCTGCGCGGGCCGCAGGGCACGCTGTTCGGCAAGAACGCGAGCGCCGGTGTCGTCAACATCGTGACCAAGAAGCCGACCAAGGACTTGGAAGGATCATTGGAGGCCAGCTATTTCGACCGCAGCGAGTTCAAGGGGCGTGCGGTTGTCAACCTGCCGTTTAATGAAACGTCGGGGATTCGCGTCACCGGTTTCTACGGCAAATATAACGGCAACATCTTCAATGCCGCGGCCAATGTAAACCGCTACGTCAACGGTTACGAACGCTATGGTGTCCGTGCGACGATCGTCGGGGAAATCTCACCGGATCTGATCGCGACGATCAGTGCCGACTGGCGCAAGGCGAACGACGAATGCTGTGCCGAAGTAATCGGGGGCGCAAACCCGACTGGCACCGCAATCGTGCCGCTGACAGGCGTCCCGGCGCTGGCGCTGGCGGGCACCAACTTTGCGGGCGACCAGTCGCGCATTATCCGCCAGAACCAGATTACGCAGAGCCGCCAGACAAGCTATGGCACGTCTGTGCAGCTCGACTGGACTCTGGGCACGCAGACAGTGACATCGATCACGGCCTTCCGTGCATTTGACGAAAACGAAATCCGCGACGGCGACTTCGTGGATGCGGCGTATAACGGGTTGGTTCAACTCCACGATGTGGGTCCGCAAACCGGGCGCACCTTCACGCAGGAACTGCGCCTCACGTCACCAGGCGGGCAGTTGTTCAACTATGTACTCGGCGCATTTTACAGCTGGTCGAAGACGGACCGGACGTTCACACGCAACGACGTGGTCTGTAATTCGACGCCCGCACCGGCTGTGCTCCAGCCGTGCGGATCGGTGGGCGCACCCGCTTCGACCTTCCCGACCGGCACTGCGACCTTCGGCTCAGTGTTCAAGAACCTCGCGTTCTTTGGGCAGGGCACGATCAATATCGCAGACAACTTTCGCCTTATCGCGGGCCTGCGTTACACGTCGGACCAGCTTGATGTGTTCCACAGCCGAACGACGGCGCTGGCGGGGCCGGGTATCCAGCCCAACTTTGACGCTGGCGTGTTCAACAACGGCCTGACGAATCCAGCGGGCGGATTTATCGCGGGTCCGTCGAACGGTGTGCCGTTCACTAACAAAGCGACGAGCACCAACTGGTCGGGCAAGGCTGGCGCGCAGTTTGACCTCAGCCGCAATTCGACGTTCTACGCGACCTATTCGCGTGGTTATAAAGGGCCGGCCTTCAACATCTTTTTCAACCTGACGGCGACCGGTTCGGGTGTGATTGACCCCGAAACCTCCGACGCCTTCGAAATCGGCATGAAGAACACACTGCTCGGCGGCAAACTCGTTCTGAACCTCGCGGCCTATTATGCGAAGTACAAGAATTTCCAGGCGAATAACCCCGATATTGTTGCCGGTGTGGTTGTAACGCGCTTTACCAACGCAGGTGACATCTCGACACGCGGGATCGAAGCGGACTTCGTGTTCCGTCCGGCGCGTGATCTCAACATCTCGGGCGGCGTTGCGTATACCGATGCCAGAGTCGATGCGTTCCGGGCACCCCCGGGTGCAGCCGCAACTGCCATCGTGCCTGCGGGAACACAACTTGCCTATGCGCCGAAGTTCAAGGGATCGCTGGGCATCGATTATCGGTGGCGCACCGGCGGCAGCATCGACGCACGGTTCGGCGCGCAGGGATCGTACCAGTCGAGCCAGCTGTCGCTGTTCGATCCGAATGTGATCGTCCGTGATGCAGGAACGATCAAGGCATACGGACTTGTCGATCTGTCGGCGGGCATCGTTAGTGCCGATGATCGCTACAGCCTGACCCTGCAGGTCAAGAATGCGTTCAACCAGAGCTTTGCCGCTGCCATCACTAATGGCGGGCCAGGTGGCGGCTATCGCTACCTGATTCCGCGTGAAGCCGATCGGTACTTCGGCATTACCGGCAAGATCAGCTTCGGCGGCAGTCGCTGAGCATGGCCGAGGCGAACCGGGGTCGGGCAAGCGTCCTGACCCCGGCGCGCGTCTGGATGTTGTTCGGTCTGTTGTGCGTCGCGGGTATTTTCAACGCGATGGACCGCCCGATCATCGCGATCCTGAAGCCTGATATGTCGGCGGAGATGGG
Source organism: Sphingomonadales bacterium (assembly GCA_031386545.1). GTDB lineage: Bacteria > Pseudomonadota > Alphaproteobacteria > Sphingomonadales > Sphingomonadaceae > Sphingomonas_O. The sequence goes on along the minus strand of JANNCK010000151.1, from coordinate 1,544 downwards.
CTGGACCGACAAGGATTTCGGCAATCTTGCCGCCGTCACCCAATTTGCGGCGGCATTGTCGTTCCTGTTCACGGGGTGGCTCGTTGACCGGCTTGGCGTGCGGCGGTCGATGATCGCGGGCGTTTCGGCGTGGAGCTTTGCCGCGATGGCGCACGGCTGGGCAGTTACGACCGCGCATGTGGTGTTTGCCCGCGTCGGGCTGGGCGCAACCGAAGCGGTGCAGACGCCGCTGACGATCAAGACCGTGGCGACGCTTTTTGCTCCGGACAAGCGTTCGTTCGCATTCGGATTGGGCACGCTGATCGCAAGTCTTGGCACGATTTCGCTGCCGTTCTTCATTCCGGCGCTCGCCGCCAACTTCGGATGGCGCGGCGCATTGATCTTCGGTGGCGTCGGCGGGTTTATTACGCTCGCGCTGTGGCTATGGCTTGCGCGCGGCATCCGCTTCGAGGGATCAGTGGAGGATGAAGCCCGCGACCTTTCAGACGACGGCCAACCTTATGGACCGATTCTCAAAGAGCGGCGGACATGGGCCATCGTGATTGCCAAGGCGATTTCGGACGCAACATGGTGGCTGTTGAATTTCTGGCTGCCTGATTTTTACCGCAAGGAATTCGGCCTGACGACGGCAGAGCTGGCCGTGCCCCTCGCCCTCGAGTTTCTGGGTTCGGGCCTCGGTGCATTTATTGCCGGCTGGGCCTCGACCAAGCTTCTCGAACGCGGGTGGAGCGTCAATCGCGTGCGTAAGACCGTAATGCTGGTGTCCGCACTCGTCGTCCTGCCGGTGCCGTTCGTCCTCGCGCAAAACAGTTTCTGGCCAGTCGCAATCATGATGGGTGTCGTACTCGCCGGACATCAGGGCTTTTCGCTTAGCCTGTTCTCGATCATCACTGATGTCGTGCCGCGCGCAAAAGTTGGCCGTGTGACCGCGTTCGGCGCGTTCTGTGGCAACATTGGCGGCATGGCCATCGTCTGGATCACAGGGCAGGTGCTTGGTGCAGGAATCGGCTATACCCCGCTCTTCGTCTTCGCTGCGGTCTCTTACCTGATGGCGCTTGCATGGTTGCACCTGATGCTACCCGTCATTCGCCGTGCCGACGGAACTGGCATCGCTAGGACTGGCGCTGGCGACAGGGATGCGCCACTCACTAGCGCGTGACCGAACGCGCCCGCCTTCCCCTCGCTGCCGATCTATACGGTGATTTGCTTGACCTCGCCCCGGCCACACCGGTCGGACTGAAGGCGTATTTTCCGGGGCTGGCGATCACCGTCGTTGCATCGCTGGCCGCGGCCTATCTCTCCGAACATTATGGCGCGCCGATCATGCTGATGGGGCTGCTCATCGGCCTCGCGTTCAATTTCGCCAATGCCGACGTACGGTTGCACCCCGGCCTCGGCTTTGCGTCGAAGACGTTGCTGCGCTGGGGTATCGTCCTCGTTGGTTTGCAAGTGACCTTCGGCCAGATTGCTAACCTCGGCTTACCCGCTTTCGCCGCCATCGCCGCGATGGTCGCACTGGTCACGCTTGGTGGCACGGTAACGTC
>JANNCK010000149.1:0-5254 GCA_031386545.1 Sphingomonadales bacterium | reverse complement strand
TTCGGCATTACGATGGCACGGGCGAACTGTGCCGCAGTGTAGGGCACGACCGATGCCAGCATCGCGCCATCGCGCAGGTGGACATGCCAGTCATCGGGGCGGCGAATGGTGAGCGAGTCGGACAAATGCAGCTCCGGCTTGGGTTCTGATGCGTTCGTCCCTAGCTTGGGGGAATGACATCGACCACCCTCCCTGCGACTAGTTTGGCCGACCGCGCCGTCATCCGCCTGTCGGGTGCGGGCGTCCGTGATTTTCTTCAGGGGCTTGTCACCAATGATGTGGCGGGCGACCTGCCGGTGTGGGCAGGGATGTTGACGCCGCAGGGCAAAGCTCTGTTCGATTTCATCATTTGGGCGGACGGTGACGAACTGCTGGTCGATTGCGAAGCGACGCAGGCCGAGGTACTGGCGCGGCGGTTGAAAATGTACCGGCTGCGATTGCCGGTCATGATCGAGATCGACACCAGTTTGGCCGTGCATTGGTCACGGGACGGGGCGTCGGGCGTGCCTGATCCGCGAGACGCGCGCCTCGGCTGCCGTTGGATTGCGCCGCCGGGGCAACCAGTCCTTGGTTGGCACGCGCACCGCCTGTCACTCGGGATTGTCGAGGGGGCTGCCGAGCTGGGTAGCGATGCGACCCTGTGGCTGGAAGCGAACGCGCGCGAGCAGAACGGGGTGAGCTTCACCAAAGGATGCTATGTCGGGCAGGAGAACACCGCGCGGATGCACCACCGCAGCAAAGCCAACCGGCGGCTGGCGGTAGTCGCGGCGAATGTCGAGCCGGAGGGTGCGCGGGCGTGGTACCCCGAACTGGGGCTGGCCGTAGTGCGCGAACGGGTCGCCTAAAGCGCCTGCTCTATCTCGGCGATCAGGGCATCAACGCTATCGAGTGTGTTCAGTCGCGCGGCGGTGACCAGTGTTTCAACCTGCCCCGCCCGCTCGGCCAGCACCACGGGCAACACGATGTCGCGATAGGGCGAATCGTCCTTATGATAGAATACCGCCGGCACAGGCAGTAATTTCAACCACGCCCGCCAGCGCCGGTCCATCGTGAACGCGCCATAGGTGATAGCGCACAGGCTGCACGGATAGGTCGCAGGCGACAGCGTCTTGTGCACCGAATCCATGATCCCCTGCACGATGCCGCCATCGGCATTGTAGATGAAGATCAGGCGGTCGGGCCGACCGATTTGCGAATTTGCCATAATGTCAGGAATCCAATCCCCATCCACACGATGTTGAGCACCGCCGACGGCAACGCGCCGTTCCAGCCGCTGTTGACGACAAAGCCTGCTGCGCCCGCGACGTTCATCCATTGATAGGTGCGTGACCGCCCGTCGAGCCGTCCGGTCGAGAGCAGGATATAGGCGGCGAGGATGAGCAGGCCACCTGCCCAGCCGATGGCTTCGATCACCGGGGTAAATTTGGTCATGTCCTTGCTCCTAGCATCTGGACCCTGCCACCGGAACCAGCCAGACAAGTGCGACCAACAGGAGTAGGGCCATGCGTCGTGCAGCAATGATTTGGGGGTTGGCGATGGCGACGCCGGGGCTTGCTACGCCGGGAGCGAGCGCAGTTGCCGATGCGGGTGCTTACGTTGCACGGATCGCGAAGCTCGACCGGGCGGGGCCGCGCCTCAATTCGGTGATCGCGGTAAACCCCGACTGGAAGGCGCAGGCCACTGCGCTCGATACCGAGACACGGGCGGGCAAATCGCGCGGGCCGCTTCACGGTCTTGCGATTCTCATCAAGGATAATATCGAAACCGCCGACCGCATGGCGACGACGGCGGGGTCGCTGGCGTTGGCAGCCAATATAGCGGGCCGTGATGCGCCGCTGGTGGCACGGCTGCGTAGCGGCGGGGCGCTAATTCTGGGTAAGACCAACTTGTCCGAATGGGCAAACATCCGCTCCAACCGGTCGATGAGCGGCTGGAGCGCGGTCGGCGGGTTGGTCCGTAACCCTCATGCGCTCGACCGGACTGCGTGTGGCTCGTCGAGTGGCAGCGGTGCTGCGGTGGCGGCGGGCCTTGCCTGGGCAGCGATCGGGACCGAGACCGACGGGTCGGTGGTGTGTCCGGCATCGATTAACGGGATTGTCGGCCTGAAACCCACCGTCGGCCTCGTCTCGCGCAGCCATGTCGTGCCGATCAGCCATTCGCAGGACACGCCGGGGCCGATGGCGCGGACGGTGCGCGACGCTGCGCTGCTGCTTGGCGGGATCGCGGGCAGCGATCCGGCGGATGCGGCCACGGTTGAGGCGGATGCCCGCAAGACCGACTATGTTGCGGCACTAACCGGCACCATCGCGGGGGCCCGGATCGGGGTGCTGCGCGGTGCGGTCGGTACGAACCCGGCCACAATCGCGGTGTTCGATGCGGCACTTGCCAAGCTTAAAGCGGCGGGAGCGGTGCTGGTCGATATTGCGAAAATGGACGCGCCAAAGGGATTGGGGGAGGCCGAGTTCATAGTGCTGCTGACCGAACTCAAGGCCGACCTGAATAGCTATCTTGGATCAACACCGCCCGGCGTGAAGACGCGGACCCTGGCCGGTCTGATTGCGTTCAATGCTGCCAATGCCGCCCGTGAAATGCCGTTCTTCGGGCAAGAGACGTTCGTTGCTGCCGAAAAGACCATGGGACTCGACGATCCCGACTATGTGAAGGCGTTGGCGACCTCGCGTGACGGGGCGCGGGCAACGCTGACGCGCCTGCTGACCGACAACCGGGTGGCGGTGCTGGTCGCGCCAACTTACGGCCCGGCATGGTTGACCGATCCGGTGCACGGCGACCAATATGAAGGGCCGAGTGCGAGCTCACTACCCGCCATGTCGGGGTTTCCCCATCTGACCGTACCGATGGGGACGGTGACGGGACTGCCGGTCGGGCTGTCGTTCATCGGGGCGGCGTGGAGCGAAGCCGCGCTGCTCAACGCGGGTGATGCCTATGAACGGGTGCGCGGCCCGTTTCCGGCGCCGACCTATGCGCCGACGGTCACGGTTTTGCTTGACGCCGCCCCTTAGCTTCGTCGGCAATCTCGCTTTCGAGTTCGAGCAATTCCTCGCGGACGTGCAAAACCGCGACTGCAATCCGCGTCTCGCGCAGGAACAGGATCATTGCGCTGGCGAGCAGCGCAATCGCCACGACGAAGAGGACGGCAATGGCATCGCCCAGATTGAAATCGATCAATTCACCGACGAACAGGACGACGACCAGCAAGCACACCGCAAGGCCGCTGGCGGTACCGAAATAGATCGAGCGGCTGGCGAGATTCATCCGCTTTTCAAGCGTTCGTAGTTCCTCGACGTAACGGATACGCTCGGCCCCGCGCGCGTCGCCGTGGAGGTCTTCGAGGACGCGCGACCGGTCCACCACCCGCGACAGCCGTGCGGCGATCACGTTGAGGAATGCGCCAATCCCGGCGAGCAGGAAAACCGGCGCAATCGCGAGCTGGATGGTCCGCGCCATGTCGGACCCGGCGAGCATTTCGTTCACAATGTCCTCGCGTCAAAAGCGGTGAGTGCGGCCCGCACCGTGTCGGGCAGCGGACGTGGCCGGTGGTCCGACAGGTCAACATGGACCGCCACCAGCTCGATCGTCGCGCGCAAATCCTCGGCATGGGCACCGTGGATTTCAATCAACGTCGTCATGCTGGTGTTCCCGAAACGCTGAGTACGCGCCATCAGGTCGAGCTCCTCGTCGGCCTTGATCGGCCTTTTGAAGTGCACCTCAGCTTTGGCGACATGATATTCGATCGGGTCCGAAGGCCATAATCCAGCGGCGCGGATCGCGCGCCAATATTCGATGACGGCGATGTCGGCGTAATCGAGGTAGCGCGCGTTGAAGACAACGCCCTGCGGATCGACCTCGGAATAGCGGACGCGCAAGCGATAACTGTGCGCAAAATCAACACGGGCCATTTATGCCTTCCCCCGATAGACAAGCGATTGTCGGTTGAGCGCGGACAGGTTCGTGCTGCCATCGACGACGTCCACTGCAATCGCCACAGCCCTGCCCAAAATGGCGTCGCTGGCTCGCCGATAGGCCGGACGGCCTTCGATATGGTCGTACCAGCGTCCTCGACAAGCCGCGTCGAGCAGCACGCGCTGAAAGCAATGGTCGTTTCGGATCGGCCATCCCCGCGCGAGCGCGAGCGCGGGGAGTGTGTCGCGGGTCAGCACCAGCCAGCGATCCTCCAGCGCGGCGCGCGCATTATGCGCTTCGAGCTCCAACATTCACACCCATGCTCGTCAGATATTTGCGGATGTTACGCGCCGCCTGCCGGATGCGCTGCTCGTTTTCGACCAGTGCGATGCGGACATAGCCTTCGCCGTCCTCGCCATAACCGACGCCTGGCGCAACCGCGACACCAGCATGGGTGAGCAGCTGCTTGGTGAATTCGAGGCTGCCGAGATGGGCCAGTGCCGGAGGCAACGGCGCCCAGGCGAACATGCTCGCGCACGGCGGGGGGATGTCCCATCCCGCGCGGCCGAAACTTTCGACCAGCACATCGCGGCGCTTGTGGTAAAGCTCGCGGTTGGTTTCAACGATGTCCTGCGGCCCGTTCAACGCCGCACAGGCGGCAGCCTGGATCGGGGTGAACGCGCCATAATCGAGGTAGGACTTCACCCGCGTCATCGCCGCGATCAATTTCGGATTGCCGACCGCGAACCCGATGCGCCAGCCCGCCATTGAATAGGTCTTGCTCAGACTCGTGAACTCGACAGCGACGTCCTTGGCACCCTTGACCTGCAAAATCGAAGTCGTCGGCTTGCCGTCGTAATAGAGCTCCGAATAGGCAAGGTCGGACAGCACCCACACTTTGTTCTCGCGCGCCCACGCGACGAGCCGCTCGTAGAACGGCAGGTCGACCGTTTCTGCCGTCGGGTTCGACGGGTAGTTGACGACCAGTACCGACGGGCGCGGCACGGTGAACTTCATCGCGCGTTCCAGCGCCTCGAAATAGCGTTCATCGGGCGTTGTCGGCACGCTGCGGATCGTGGCACCCGCAATGATGAAGCCGAAAGTGTGGATCGGATAGCTCGGGTTCGGCGCGAGCACGACATCACCGGGTGCAGTGATCGCGGTCGCCAGACTCGCCAGCCCCTCTTTCGATCCCATCGTCACAACGACTTCGGTTTCGGGATCGATGTCGACGCCAAAGCGGCGCGCGTAATAATTCGCCTGCGCCTTGCGAAGGCCGGGAATGCCGCGCGATGCCGAATAGCCATGCGCGTCGGGCTTCTGTGCGACTTCG
>JANNCK010000123.1:0-3165 GCA_031386545.1 Sphingomonadales bacterium | reverse complement strand
CGGCGTCAAGGAATACCGCGACATCGCCGACATGATCGCCTATGTCCACGAAGCGCTGCGGCAAAAGGGCGAACACGGCGACCCCGAGGTCGAAGCAGCGGTGCGATTACGGGTGCGCGCGCTGTGCGAACGCTTTCCGATTTATCCAGCTGCTTGAAACACTGTATTAGTACACTATAACAGTAACTCCCAACCTAAGGAGTGAAAGCCATGGAACCGACCGAAAACAAAACGCTGAAACACGACGCGCCAGAACACGACACAGGCGGCACCGAGCCAAAGTCGATCGGCACGAAAATTGTCGACACGTTCGACGCCGTCATCGACGATACCGGCGATCTGATGGGTGGGTCGAAGGCGGCCAAGGTCGCGGGCGGTGCCGCCATCGGCGTGATCGCCGGGGTCATCCTGCCCTTTTCGCTCCTCACCGGCGCGGTCCTCGGCGGTGCCTATGCCGCCTGGCGCCAGTCGCAGCGCCCGAGACTGTAGAGCCGCGTGCGCTGCCCCTTCTGCGCCCATGAAGACAGCCAGGTAAAGGACTCGCGCCCGACCGAGGATGGCGCGGCAATCCGGCGGCGGCGGCAGTGCGAGCGGTGCGGCGCGCGCTTCACCACGTTCGAGCGCATCCAGCTGCGCGAACTGACCGTGCTCAAAAGCGAGGGGCGGCGCGAGACATTCGAGCGCGACAAGCTGGCGCGCTCGGTCGCCATCGCCTGCCGCAAGCGACCGGTCGATGCCGCCAAGATCGACCAAATGGTGTCGGGCATCCAGCGCCAGCTTGAAACCCTGGGCGAGCAGGAAGTCACCACGGCGCAGATCGGCACGCTGGCAATGGAGGCGCTCAAACGCCTCGACAGCGTCGCGTACATCCGGTTTGCAAGCGTTTACAAAGACTTCGCCGAAGCCCGCGATTTCGAGGAATTTGCAGGGAGCGTGAAGGAGGTTGCCGATCCGAACCATCCGACATTGCCAATGGGGGACGGGTGACGTTCTGGACGTATATGCTGCGCTGCGCGGATGGGAGTTACTACACCGGGCAGACTCAGGATTTGGATGCCCGTGTCGATCAGCACGAACGCGGGGTTGTGCGTGGTTACACTTACACGCGACGACCTGTAGAACTGGTCTGGTCCGACACATTCGAAGAGCGTGCTCAGGCGATGGAGGCCGAGCGGGTTCTGAAAGGCTGGTCGCGGGCGAAAAAGGAGGCTTTCGTCGCGGGTAACTGGAAGCGTGTCAGCCAGTTTGCTGTTCCTCCCAAAGAGCGTCCCTCGCGCCGCGCACTTCCCGAGCGAAGTCGAGGGACTACGCCGAGCGCAGTCGAGGTGCCTAACAAGGTGAACGATGCTCCTGAGGAAGAGGTTCTCGACTTCGCTCGAACTAGTCCCTCGACTTCGCTCGGGAAGGAGATAGCCCGCTCCCCCCAACCCGCCATTGTCCTCGTCCGCCCGCAACTCGCCGAGAACATCGGCAAAGCCGCGCGCGCGATGCTTAATTTCGGGCTGACCGACCTGCGGCTGGTATCACCGCGCGACGGCTGGCCGAACCCCGCTGCAGGGCCTGCGGCATCCGGAGCCGACAGCGTCATCCGCGATGCCAGGCTTTACGAAAGCGTCGCTGAGGCCGTTGCCGATTGCGCGCACGTCTACGCGACCACCGTCCGCAAGCGCGGCGTCTCCAAGCCCGTTGTCGATCCTGCCGAGGCCGCAGCGCTGGTCCGCGCCGCGCCCGAGCGTTCGGCGATCCTGTTCGGGCCGGAGCGCGCCGGGCTGGAGACCGACGATGTCGCGCTGGCCCGCACGATCCTGACTGTGCCGATCAACCCCGAATTCGGCTCGCTCAACCTGGCGCAGGCCGTGATCCTTGTCGCCTATGAGTGGTCGAAAGGCGCGAACCTCTCCCAACCGCCCAAGGTCGCGACCGAACCACCGGCCGCGCAGGACGAACTCGAAGGGCTCGTGCTTCAGATCGACGCCGCGCTCGACCATGCCGGATTTTACTTCCCGCCTGCAAAGATGCCGACGGCCAAACGCATGGTCCGGTCGATCCTGACCAAGCCCGGCTGGAACACGCACGAGGTCCGGACACTGCGCGGCATGATCGCCGCGCTTGTTACCCCGCGTCCGAAGTCCTGATCCGGTCGAACGCCGCAAATTCATACGAGATCGACGCCTCAACCAGCTGCTCCCACAGGTCGGTCGCGACAGGGGCGGGCCAGCCATTTGCCGTGGCTTGAGCCGCTGCATTGGCGATCACCTGCGTCTTGCGGTCCTCGTCACGAACGGCCGCGCGCAGCGGTTTGATCCGCGCGGCGGCATCCATGAACCGGAACCGCCGCGCAATCAGTGCCGACAGAACACGGTCGGTTTCGTCAACGCCGGCACGGACGTCAGCCATCGTCTGGCAGTCTTCGGGTTCGATCATCTGGTCCCCATAACGGCCTGCGCCTTGACTTCAACCGCCATGCAGCTATTGGCCGCGCCTTCGCAATTGACCCCGCACGCTTGGTGAAGCGGTGGTCCTGCCCGGTCCCTCAAAGATCGACGTAGCGCGGACCCAGGCACACCTGCCACCCCCTTGGGGGAGGGCGGGCAACGAAAACCAGCCGGTAAAACGGCACGCAATTGAAGGACTATCTATGTCGAAGCGTCAAAGCGCGAAGCACAAACTCGACCGCCGTATGGGCGAGAATATTTGGGGCCGCCCCAAATCGCCCGTCAACAAGCGCGAATATGGCCCCGGCCAGCACGGCCAGCGCCGCAAGGGCAAGGTCAGCGATTATGGTCTGCAGCTGAAAGCCAAGCAGAAGCTGAAGGGCTATTACGGCGAAGTCACCGAAAAGCAGTTCAAGAAGCAGTACACCGAAGCCGCGCGGATGAAGGGCGATACGTCGCAGAACCTCATCGGCCTGCTTGAGCGTCGCCTCGACATGATCGTCTATCGCGCCAAGTTTGCGCCGACGATCTTCGCCGCACGCCAGCTGGTTTCGCATGGCCACATTCGCGTCAACGGTGTGAAGTGCAACGTCGCGTCGCGCCGCTGCGATGTCGGTGACGACATCACGCTAGGCAACAAGGCGCAGGAAATGGCGCTGGTCATGGAAGCGCAGAGCCTGCCCGAGCGCGACATTCCCGAATATGTCGTGATCGAAGGCGCTGCCAAGGC
>JANNCK010000112.1:0-14401 GCA_031386545.1 Sphingomonadales bacterium | reverse complement strand
GCGCAATATCACCCGATCCGCTTAAAAAGCCGCGGTCGATGATGAGCTTGAAGCTGTACGGCACCCCCAAGGTAGCGGCAGCGGCCACAAAAAGAGCCAGCGCCGCACCCGCAATTTGCGCTGGATAATGGGCGGCAATGCGCCAGATCATCCTCAGATTGCCGATCTTGCGGCTTGGCGGGGGCAAATCTGCAGTCGGTATAACCATGGGCCGCGCGTAGCAGCGTTCGCTATCCGTCTCAATCCGCAACGCAGCCTCGCCAATTGTGCGTTGCACAATTTGTGCGATGCGGCATAACCCGGTTCTACAGGGAACCCGACACACATGCTTTACAACACCTATGAAGTGCAAAAAAACTGGCTGGCGGGCGCGTCGGCCATGGCGAGTATGTCTGCCGAACTTCTGCAAAGCCCAGCTAACCCGTTCGCGTTCATGGGCGCGCCGGTGATGGCGTCGGCCCTCGAAGTGTTTGCCCATGCGGCCGCGCCGCGCGGCAAGCCTGCGTTCGGGCTAAGCTCGACTGTAGTTGATGGTAAAGAAGTTGCGGTTCACGAAGAGATCGTGCTGCAAAAGCCCTTCGGCCAGCTGAAGCGTTTTGTGAAGGCGGGCGTCGAGAATGCGCCTCGCCTGCTCATCGTTGCCCCCATGTCCGGCCATTACGCCACGCTGTTGCGCGGAACGGTTGAGCGGATGCTGCCCAAGCACGACGTCTACATCACCGACTGGCGCGACGCGCGGCAGGTGCCGTTGAGCGCAGGCAGGTTCGATCTCGACGACTATATCGATTATCTGTCGGACTTTCTCGATCATATTGGGCCTGGCGCACATATGCTTGCCGTCTGCCAGCCTTCGGTGCCTTGCTATGCACTCGCCTGTGTGATGTCGGCGACTAAAAATCCTAATCGTCCCAAGACACTGACGATGATGGGCGGTCCGATTGACACGCGCGAGGCCCCCACGGCGGTGAATGACGTGGCGACCGAACGGCCCCATGCGTGGTTCTCGCAGAACGCGATCCAGACCGTCCCCGTGATGTATCCGGGTGCGGGGCGCAAAGTTTATCCCGGCTTCCTGCAACTCACCGGCTTTCTCTCGATGAATCTGGGCAGCCACATGGAAAGCCATTTTGCCATGTTCAAGGATCTGGTGAAGGGCGACGACGATGCCGCGGATTCGACCAAGGCGTTTTACGAGGAATACCGCAGTGTTTGCGACATGACGGCGGAATTCTACCTGCAGACCATCGATACAGTGTTTCAGGCACATGCGCTGCCCAAGGGCGAAATGATGCACCGCAGCATTCGGGTTGATCCGGCGGCGATCACCGACATTGCGATTCTGGCAATCGAGGGCGAGCGTGACGATATTTCGGGAATTGGGCAGACTAAAGCGGCGCTCAAGATTTCGAGCAACCTGCCCGATGCCATGAAGAAATATCACATGGCACCGGGCGCGGGACATTACGGCATTTTCAACGGCTCACGCTGGCGCACGCTGATCGCGCCGGTCGTCGAGGAATGGATTGCGGTACATAATTAGGGTCGATCCCGATCAGCATCTTGATGCCCGCGACGATGCTTGATGCATCGATCCAGATTTCGGCGTCTTTGGCCCCCAAATAGTTCAGCGCGATTTTCGGGTCGTCGTTGCCCTTGTATCAACCAGCAATGAACGGGTTCCTTTGCGGGTAAGCAGGAGCCCGTCGCCCCGGCCATGAGCCGGGGCTGGGCTTTAATTGTCCGTGTCCAAAGCAAAGCAGGAACACTGGTCCGGATCACGCCCGGGCCGCCCAAGTCTCGCGCATCTCAACTACGATGTTCTAGAGAACCTCGAACAACCCCGCCGCGCCCATGCCGCCGCCGACGCACATCGTCACGACGACATATTTCGCGCCGCGCCGCTTGCCCTCGATCAGGGCGTGGCCGGTCATGCGCGCGCCGCTCATGCCATAGGGGTGGCCGACCGAGATCGCGCCGCCATTGACGTTGAGCAATTCCATCGGGATGCCCAGCGTGTCGGCGCAGTACAGCACCTGCACCGCGAACGCCTCGTTGAGTTCCCACAGGCCGATGTCGTCCATCTTCAGGTTGAAGCGTTCGAGCAATTTCGGAATCGCATAGACCGGGCCGATGCCCATTTCGTCAGGCTGGGTGCCCGCAACCGCCATGCCGACATAGCGGCCGAGCGGGGTCAGGCCCTTTTTCGCGGCAACCGCGGCTTCCATGATGACTGATGCCGACGCGCCGTCGGACAGCTGTGACGCATTGCCCGCCGTGATGACCTTGTCCGGCCCCATGACGGGGTTGAGCGACTTCAGCCCCTCCAGCGTGGTGTCGTCGCGGTTGCCCTCGTCCTTCGCCAGCGTGACCTCTTTGTGGGTCACCTCCTTGGTTTCCTTGTTGACGATTGCCATCGTCGCCGTGACCGGCACGATTTCGTCGTCGAACTTGCCTGCGGCCTGCGCAGCGGCGGTACGCTGCTGCGACTGGAGCGCATATTCGTCCTGCCGGTCGCGGCTGATGCCGTAACGCGCGGCGACGATCTCGGCAGTCTGGAGCATCGGCATGTAAATGTCGGGCACCATCGCGACGAGCTCGGGGTCACCGCCAACGCGCATCTGCGGGGTTTGAACCATCGAGATCGACTCGACGCCGCCGCCAATGGCGATGTCCATGTTATCGACAATGACCTGCTTGGCCGCGGTCGCAATCGCCATCAGCCCGCTGGCGCACTGGCGATCAAGCGACATGCCGCCGACGCTGACCGGCAGGCCAGCACGGAGCAGCGCGTTGCGTGCGATGTTGCCGCCCTGCACACCCTGTTGAAGCGCGGCACCAAAGACGACGTCCTGCACTTCGGCCCCGTCGATTCCGGCACGCTCGACGGCTGCACGGATCGCGTGGCTTGCAAGCGTTGGCGAGGGCAGGTTGTTGAACGCACCGCGATAGGCGCGGCCAATCGGGGTGCGGGCAGTGGAAACGATGAGCGCGTCGCGCATGGGAATTCTCCTGTTGGGGTAAACGCGGTTAAACGGGAATATGGGGTGTGCCGGGCTCGGGTGAAATACCGAAAGCGCCGACGATCAGGGCGACGCCCTGATAAAAGCCGACAAGCTGGACGATTTCGAGTTGTTGGTCGGGCGTGAAATGCGCGGCCATGCGGGCGTGCTGGGTATCGCTGAGGTGGCGGTCGTCGATCAGGACATCTACAGTGGCAATCAGCGCCGCATCCGCCTCGCTCCAGCCGCCATCATCGGCACTAAGCTTGGCCAGTGCGTTGAGCTGTGTAGCGTCGATTCCGCAGCGTTCGGCGTAGAGCGCGCAGTGCATGCCCCATTCGTAATCGGCGCCGATCCGCGACGCGGTGCGGAAAATCGTCAATTCCCGCTCGCGCATCGGCAGCGGCCCTTTGTCGAGCAACGAGCCAGCGGCGAATTTGTCCCACGCGCGCTGGCTGGTGCCGATGATGCGGAACAGCATCGGCGCTTCACCGCCTGCGGGCGTCATGCGACTGAGCGTCGCTGCAATGGCTGCCGGATAGGGCTGAGCGAGCGGCGTAATGCGCGTCATACGAAGAACTGGCTGATCCACTCGGCAATCAGCGCCGGCTTGTCCTCGCCTTCGATTTCGAGCGTGTATTCGACGGTTTGCTGCCACTGGCCGGGCCGTTTTTCCTCGACTTCGAGCAGCTTGAAATGCCCGCGCACCCGCTTGCCAGAACGGACGGGGGCAAGGAACCGGGTTTTGTTACCCCCATAGTTCACGCCCATTTTGATACCATCCAGCCGTGGCATATCAGTCATCGCGGTTAGCACCGGCATGATCGACAGCGACAGGAAACCGTGGGCGATTGTACCGCCGAACGGCGTCAGCTTGGCCTTTTCGACATCGACATGGATAAACTGGTGGTCGCCGGTGGCTTCGGCAAATTTGTCGATCATTGCCTGATCTACGGTTAGCCAGTCGGACGTGCCGATGTTGCTGCCGACCAGTGCTTTTAATTCGTCCTGCGTGACGACGCCCATAGTGCATTCCTCGCGTAATTTTATTACAAGGCTACGAGTCCCTGTCGCGGCGGTTTACGTCCGCGTAAACCCCAAAGTCAAAAGGTCGTCAAAAGCTATGGATGCCGTTACGTCCGATTTCGCTGCCTTGATGCGCCATCTCCACCGTGCGCCCGAACCGGAAGTGCTGGTACCGCTGCTGGCGCGGGCAAAACTGGCGGAATTCGAGCGGGAGGGCGTCGTCGCGCGGGCGTCTGGCTTGCTCGCCGATTTGCGCGCGGCACAGTCCACCGGATGGGTGAACCAGTTTCTGCAGGAATACCGGCTCAACACCTCCGAGGGTGTCGCGCTGCTCTCGCTGGCCGAGGCGTTTCTGCGCGTGCCTGATGCCGAGACCGCCGATGCCTTGATCGCTGACAAATTGGGCGACGCCGACTGGAAGGCACATGCGGGGAAATCCGCGTCGGGGATGGTCAATGTCGGGACGTGGGGTCTCGTCATCGGGCGGGCGCTGGTCAGCGAGAAACAAGAGGCGGGCGTTCTTCGCCGGCTGATTTCGCGCGCGGGCGAACCGTTCGTGCGGCAGGCGGTCGGGGCCGCAATGAAGATGATGGGCGAAATTTTCGTCATGGGCAGGACCATCGACGAAGCGACCAAACGGATGGCCAAGCCCGAGAACAAGGGCTTTACGGCGAGCTTTGACATGCTGGGCGAGGCGGCGCGGACCTACCCGGACGGCCAGCGTTATCTGAAGTCATATAGCGATGCGATTGCGGCAGTGGGCAGAAATCCAGCGGCGGGGCACTCGATCTCGGTCAAATTGTCCGCGCTGCATCCGCGTTATGAGGTCGCGCATTGGGAAACGTGCGTGCCCGCGCTGACCGAAATGCTCGAAGGGTTGGCGGTGCAGGCAGCGCATGCAGGGATCGCGCTGACCGTCGATGCCGAGGAGTCCGAGCGGCTGGAGATGAGTCTGGCGATCATCGAAAATGTCGCGACCTTGCCCGCGCTCAAAGGCTGGGATGGCTTTGGTATGGCAGTGCAAGCCTATAGCAAGCGCGCGCGTCCGGTCATTGGCTGGGCCAACGACTTGGGCCAGCGTACCGGGCGGCGGATCGCCGCACGTCTGGTCAAAGGCGCTTATTGGGACAGCGAGATCAAGCGGACGCAGGAAGCCGGGCTGTCGGACTATCCGTTGTTCACGCGCAAGGCCGCGACCGATGTGTCGTACATGGCGGTGGCGCGCGACATGCTCGATGCACAGCATATCTATCCCGCCTTTGCGACGCACAATGCGTTGACGGTCGCGACGATCCTCGAATGGGCGGGAAGCGCGCGCGATTTCGAATTTCAGCGGCTGCACGGCATGGGTGAGGGGCTGTACGAGCGGCTGGTCCGTGAGGATGGTTATCACTGCCGCATCTACGCGCCGGTTGGCGGCCACCGCGATCTGCTGGCGTATCTGGTTCGGCGGTTGCTGGAGAACGGCGCGAATTCGAGTTTCGTGCATCAGTTGGCGGACGAGAATTTGTCCGACGCGGATTTGCTGGCCGATCCAGTCGCCAAGATCACAGCAGTCGGTGGGGCACGGCATCCCAGCATTCCGCTCCCCATCGACCTCTTCGGCGAACGACGAAACTCCAGCGGCATTGACCTTCAGGATCGCACAATTCTGGCGGAAAAGGTGCAAGCCCTTGGTGTCTCGGCGTCTTGGCGAGAGACAGATTCGCTCTCGCCAGAACGCCAAAGCACCAAGGCATGTGTTACGGTCGCCAATGCAGCTTTCACCGACTGGTCTTCGATCCGATTGGAAAGCCGCTGCGCGGCGCTGGAGCGGCTTGCAGATTTGCTTGAGGCCAATCGTACCGAACTGATGGCCATTCTTGTCGATGAGGCGAAAAAGACGTTGCCTGATGCGCTGGGTGAAGTGCGCGAGGCGGTCGATTTTTGCCGCTATTACGCAGCGCAGGGGCGCACGGGTTTGCAACCCATCGAACTTCCCGGACCCACCGGCGAGCGCAATGTGCTCCGGATGGGGGGGCGCGGGGTGTGGGCGTGCATTGCGCCGTGGAATTTCCCGCTGGCGATCTTCCTCGGGCAGGTCGCGGCTGCGCTCGTCACCGGCAACACTGTTGTTGCCAAGCCTGCGCCACAGACGCCACGCATTGCCGCTCGGGCGGTTGAACTCGCGCATGAGGCGGGTATTCCAGTGGATGTGCTGGTGTTACTGACGGGGGGCCCGGAAGTGGGTGCCGAACTCGTTGCCGACCCGCGTGTTGCGGGTGTCGCGTTCACCGGATCGACCGCGACCGCGAAACGAATTGCGCGGTCGCTACTCGACGATGACACCCGGCCTATCGTGCCGCTGATCGCAGAGACGGGCGGCATCAACGCGATGATCGTGGATTCGACGGCACTCACTGAACAGGTGGTGCAGGATGTTGTGACTAGTGCGTTCCGTTCGGCGGGGCAGCGGTGTTCGGCGCTACGGCTGTTGTTGTTGCAGGAGGATGTTGCCGAACGGACGCTCGAAATGCTGGCGGGCGCGATGGATACGCTGGTGCTTGGTGATCCCGCCGATCCCGCGACCGATGTGGGTCCGGTGATCGACCGCGCGTCGTACGATAGGTTGATGGCGTATCTGGTGAGCAAGCGAGCGGATTGGGTGCACAGTGTCGAAGGGGATGGAGAGTTGATCGTGCCTCCTACCATCATCCGCCTCGCCTCACTCGACGCGCTGACGCAGGAATGGTTCGGCCCTGTCCTGCACGTTGCAACATGGAAAGCAGGCACGCTAGAAACCACAATCGCTGCGATCAATGCCAAGGGCTTTGGCCTGACAATGGGCCTGCACAGCCGCATCGCGCGCAACGCCGAGACGGTCGAGGCACTGGCACGGGTGGGCAACCTCTACATCAACCGCAGCATGATCGGGGCTATTGTCGGTAGCCAGCCGTTTGGCGGGGAGGGGCTGTCAGGCACCGGCCCTAAGGCAGGCGGACCGCACTATCTCCACCGCTTCACCGCAGAGCGCGTGACGAGCACCGACACGACGAGTGCGGGCGGCAATGCCACGTTATTGAGCCTTGACGACGTCGGGCTATGATCCCCGCGTCACGTCGATCAGGCTGCCGTCGGGATCGGCGGTAAAGGCAATCTGGGTCGGGTTTGCGAGGCGGATACCCTCCGCGGCAAAGCACCGCAGTATCGCGATGTTCACTGCGTGGCGCGTGGCAAAAACCGTGTCGTAATCCTCCGAATGGACGTCGTACTGGACTTCATAGTCGAGGCTTGACGGCGCGAAGCCAGTCATGCCGCAACGCACCAGCGTCGCGGGCGAGCATCCGGCGATGATAGCGCCAAGCATCGCCGGAATCCTGTCGAGGAGATCGACCGGCGTTTGGTGGATCAAGCCGAAGCTTGTCACGATCCGCCGCCGGTCGAGCCGCGCGAGGTTATGAATTTCCTTTTCGAGCAATTGCTTGTTGGCAATGATGATCTGCTCGCCGGTCAGTGCCCGGATGCGGGTTGATTTCAGGCCGATGTCTTCGACGCTGCCCGAGGTCGTGTCGTAGCGGATGGCGTCCCCTTTACGGAACGGCTGGTCGAACAGGATCGCAAGCGCCGCAAACAAATCAGCAAAAATGCCCTGTGCGGCGAGACCGATGGCAATGCCGCCGATGCCCAGCCCGGCGACAAGCCCCGTCACGTTCACACCCAGATTTGACAGGATCAGAATGATCGCAATCGCGAACAGGGCAAATGTTACCAGCAGGCGGATGATGCCCATCGCGCTGGCAAGCGACGCTTCCTGGTCGTCGGACTGGGCGCGGTGTTCGATGATGCCGATGATGAGCGCGCGGGCAAATATCGCTGCTTGCAGTGTGGTGGCGATAACAAACAGGAACTGGATGGTTTGCGACAGGTCGTCAGGCGCATGGGCATAACGCGCAACGATTTGTGCAGCGACCGCGACCATGAACCACAGCCGCGTCTTCGACAGGGCGCTGCCAATGATCGACTGCCAGTGATTGCTCTGCGGATCGCGCACACACAGCCGCTTGCCAAACCATTTTGCCGCGAGCAGCACGGCAACAATGACTGCACCGAGCAACGAGGCGAGGACGATCTGGGTCGAATGGTTGACCAGCCAGCCGATGCTGTCGGTCCATAATTGCGGCAGTCGCTCCGCAAGCGGGAGATCGGGGCGTTCGGTCATGTTGTTCATGCCCGCCTTGGACAGTTCACGCGCCGCCCCGTCAAGCGAGGCGGGGGACCTGTCGCCGTGACGTGCCGAGCCAGCGTCGGGCGGGAACCTCGATAAAGTGATAGAGCGCAAAGGATGCGCCAAGGGTAAGCGCGAGATAGAGGCCGGCCACTGATAGGGGCACGGCGCGCGGATCGGCGACGAAGGCGATCTTGAATATGGTCCACAGCAGGAAGTGCGCGAGGTAGGTCGAATAACTGACTTCCCCCAAAATAACGGCAAGCCGTGACGACAACGGATTATTTGCCCATGTCGATGTTGAAGCGAGCAGGGGAACGAGTGCGGTGAAAGCGAGCGGAATCGCCAATGTTTCGCGCAGCGTGCCGGTTACCCACAGCGCAATGGCCGTGATGCTGACAACGCTCGCCACTGCAACTATCCGCTGGCCCTGCGATTGTTGCCACAGGATGCACATGGCAACACCGCAGCCGAATTGGGCGAGGCAGCGCCACAAACCCAGAGCGGCAATGTCATGCCCCAGCAATGCACTGCCGTTTGCGGCGAACATCCGGTCGAGGGCAATAATCAAGACAAGCGCGATACCGGCGGCGACAGCAGGTGACGGCTTCAACCGTCCAAGCCCCATCGCGGCAAACGGGAACAGCAGATAGGCGGCCATCTCTGTCGAGATTGACCAGCTCGGATCGTTCCACCCAAGGTCGGACGTAAAGCCCCAGTTCTGGACCAGCAGGACATGCAGGGGGAGTTCATCCCAGCGATAGTGTCCGGGAACCACCCTGCCGGTTGCGTGCACGACGAGCGCGAATGCGACAGTCGCCACAAGAATGGCGATATGAAGCGGCCAGACCCGCGCGACACGCTTGCGCCAGAAATCAGGCGCGGCAGCGAGGCCGTCGCGCGTGAACCGTTGGCCCCATGTTAGCCACAGGACGAACCCCGACAGGACAAAGAACAGATCGACCGCAAGATAACCCTTGGCGAATACGGCAATTACGGGGGCGGGCAGGGCGTGCGCCAGCCCTTCACGGATATGGTAGAGCACGACCAGCCACGCGGCGATGCCGCGCACGCCCGTCAGTGCGTCAAGCTGGCGGGTGGCACTCATTGCGCGGCGGCCCATCCCTTGCCCGGCAGTATTGGCACCGGTGTCGCAACATAGCGCCGCGCATAGAGCGACAGGCCGATTTGCACGCCGATCAGCATGAACACGAACGGCTGGAACGCGATGCCAAGAAATACTGCACCGACCAGATACACAACATGCGCCTGAAACAACGCGCCAGCGAGCCCCGATACCCATTCGGCATCAGCAATCTTTCTGGTTCGCACGCGCAGTCGCTCCATGCTGAACAGCCCGCCAAGATGGATTGCGAGCCAGATAATCAGGCCGGGATAACCCTGTTCGCCGAGCATTTCGAAATAGGCGCTGTGATAGGCGCGGGCTTGGTCATATTCGACGGTCTGGGTAACGTCGGTCTGGCTGCCAGTGTTTTCGACGCTCGTCTTGTCGATCCGCAACTGGTTGCCGCGATAGGCTTCAAAGCCGCCGCCGAACGGGTGGTCGCGGGCATAGTCAATTGTCCACTTCCACACCGCGATCCGGGTCGAGGCCGAACTGTCGGCTTTATACCCCTGAATGGTGTCCATCCGCTTGGTATAGCTTTCGGGCAGGTTCGGGATTGCAATGACAAGCCCAGCGCCGACTAGCCCCAGATAAAGCAGCCGCCGTTTGGTATGGCGCAACATCAGGACACCAAGCACACCGATGCAGATCAGGCCGGTGCGCGCTTGGGTGCCGACAGGAATCAGCAAACAGG
Source organism: Sphingomonadales bacterium (assembly GCA_031386545.1). Classification (GTDB taxonomy): domain Bacteria; phylum Pseudomonadota; class Alphaproteobacteria; order Sphingomonadales; family Sphingomonadaceae; genus Sphingomonas_O. Next base: position 4,352 of record JANNCK010000112.1, on the reverse strand, counting down.
CAAAGACCAGCCCGCCGGCAAACACCCGCACCCGCCAGTCGGGCGGATAGATCGTGCCGTATTTCGCCAGCCACAGGATGACGGGGATAATCCCCACCGCTACTGCCGCCAAGGTGCTGCCTTCATAAAGGCCGCTGTTCTGCGAGACCATCAGATTGAGCACGCCGTAGCCGCCGCCCGACGCCAGTGTTTTGACACCACCGACAATGATGATCGATGCCGCGCACAGCACCATGAACAGCGCCAGTGCCTCGATACGGAGTTTGGTGCGGAGCGTCAGCGGCAGGAAGATGGCGAAGACCAGCGCCTTCCATACCCAGTCCCATTTGGCGAGCGCCTCCAGCGGGAAGTCGGCGACGCTGGTGGTGACGCCGCAGTAAATCAGCAGTAAAAAGAGCAGCGCCTGGCGCGGGGCTATCGTCAGCCCACGCTTGTCGTCTGCTGCCGCCCAGCCAAGAAACGCGAGCATGAAAGCAACCAACGACACTGGCACGCTGTTGAGCAGCCAATAGGTCAATCGCTGGGGCGAGACGATGTCGACATAGGCATAGACGAGCACGAACAGGAACGGCCGCCGGAAACCGAGGCCGATGAAGGCAAATAGAAAGGCAATAAAAGCTAGATCGCGCATTTATTTGCGGCCCCAGCCACGTTTTTCAGGCTGCCCGTCTTCGCGGTCAAGATCGGGCCGGTTGTACAGCCGCCATGCTGCATAGAACAGCAGACCGTGCGTCAGTGCCAGGGAGAAAGTGTCAATCATTGTCGCGTGCCAGCCCTTTGATACTCCGCCATAGCCGAATGCGGTTGACGTCGCCTTAAGTTTGGTTGTGGCAGGGGAACTGTGATGCGCATTCTCCATGTTCTCGACCACAGCCTGCCGCTGCACAGCGGCTACACGTTCCGGACCCGGGCGATCCTGAAGGCGCAGGTTGCGCGTGGGTGGGAGGTCATGGGCGTCACGGGCTGGCGGCATTTTGCCGAAGGCCCAGACCCCGAGGTTGCCGACGGCCTGACGTTTGCCCGCACGGCAAAACGGTGGGGTGCGCCCGCGCCGCTCGGCGAGCTGCTAGAGGTCAATGCTTTCGCGCGCCGCATTGCGCACGCTGTCGAAAGTTTTCGCCCCGACATAATCCACGCCCATTCGCCCGTGCTTGGTGCGTTGGCTGCGTTGAACGCGGTGAAGACGCGCAATCTGCCACTGGTCTATGAAATCCGTGCCTTTTGGGAAGATGCGGCGGTTGGCAACGGTACGGGGACGGAGGGTAGCGCGCGTTACCGCGTGACCAAGGCGTTGGAGACATGGGCGGTCAAACGGGCCGATGCGGTGGCAGTAATCTGTGAAGGGTTGCGCGGCGACCTGATCGGGCGGGGGATCGCCGCCGATAAGATTGTGGTGTCGCCCAATGGTGTGGACTTGACGCTCTTCGGTGCGCCTGTGCCGCCGGACCCCGTGCTTGCGGCAGAACTCGGCCTGACCGGGGCGGATGTTGTTGGTTATATCGGCAGCTTTTATGATTACGAGGGCATCGACGACCTGATCGCGGCGATGCCCGCGCTGGTCGCGGCACGACCGCTGGCCAAGCTGTTGCTTGTTGGTGGCGGGCCCATGGAGGCGGCATTGCGCGCGCAGGCCGCTGCATCGCCGGTTGCCGACCGTATCGTCTTTGTCGGGCGGGTGCCGCACGAGCGGGTCGAGGACTATTATGCGCTGACTGATATACTCGCCTATCCGCGCAAGCGGATGCGGCTGACCGATCTGGTAACCCCGCTCAAGCCACTAGAGGCAATGGCCCAGCGGCGGCTGGTCGCTGCGTCGGATGTCGGCGGGCACCGCGAACTGATCGATGACGGCGTCACTGGCACCTTGTTTGCCGCCGATAATCCTGCGGCTGCGGCAGCGGCTCTTGCCGGGGTATTCGCCGACCGTGCCAACTGGGAAGTACGGCGTGACCGGGCGCGGGCCTTTGTCGAGGCTGAACGAAATTGGGCCTCGAACATTGCGTGTTACGAACCTGTTTACCAAAACCTTGTAGCACGGCGGCAGAAATAAGGACCGGTTTATGGCCAAACGCCGCACTATCATCGACCGTTTGCCGCTCGCGCCGGTCTTCGCCCTCATGTTCGGGACCGCCGTCGCGATTGTTATTGCCGCGACGCCGCAGGGGGTGTTCGAGGGGGCAATTGCCTCCACGGGGCTTGGCACTCTCCTCGATGTGGCGCGCCCGCCGCTGGGGTTGAAAGCGCGTCTGCTCGCTGTCGTGCTTGGCTTTGCGCTTGTTGCAATTGTGGTCTGGCTCGCCGTGACCGCCGTCCAGCGTCTTATCGACGGGCCAGCGCCGCGCGCAGACGACGACTTCGACGACGAGCTCGATCTTGGTGCCTATGTCGATTCGCTGCCGCCGGTCGATGCGCCGCGTCGCCCGATCTTTGCCGACAGGGAACTGGGTGCCCCGTTTATGTCCGACGAGGCGCTGACGTCGGTGGCGGCACCGCCACTGGTATTGACGCCGTCCGAAGCGGACGCTGAACCCGAGCCGGTCCTTGTGCTTGAAGCGCCGGAACCTGTCGTCGAGACGGACGTGATTGTTCCCGAATTTGAAGCTCCCGAAGCCGAAGGAGCCGTGCCCACAGTCGCTGAAAATTCCATTCTTGCGGCGCCGCTCGATGTCGCTGAATTCGATCTGCCGCCACTCGGCGATGAGCCCGAAACCATTTCTGGCGAGACCAGTATCGACACGTTGATCCGGCGTCTTGAGGCCGGGTTCGCCCGGCGTGCCGGACCACCACCGCCGGGCTCGCCCGCGCCAGCCGCCAATCCTGTCGGTGCGATGCGCGACTGGATGGTCGGCGGCCGTGAAAGTGACGGCGATAATGACCCGGGTTCGGCGCGGGCACTCGACACGCTGCAGCGGCTGGCCGCGCGCCGCATGGCGGGCTGATCAGGCGTCAATCGTCAACGCTTCGACGTCGATTTGTCGATTGTTCGCGTTCGCCAGACGAATGACGGCGATGTCGGCGACAAAACCGCGCGGGACAAAAATGTCTGCTTCGGCAATGTTGCGGGCAAAGGCATCGATGTCAGCGGTCTCCTGAGTCGCGATGCGGAAAACATGACGCGTCCCTGAAAAAGTTGCGCTGCACCACGGCACTACATGATGGTCAAGGGTGTGGACCGGCCCGAGCCGCGCTTCGAAAGCAGCTAGCAAAGCACCCTCCACGCTCATTTCGCGCACTCGTCGATATAGCCCATCACGCGCCGCAACAGCTGGTCACCGACTGTGCGTCCGCGACGCAAGTCGTGGACAAAACGCGGATCGCGCGCGGCCTCACGACCGAAGCGGGTCGGCGGCATACCGGTACGGCGCAAATAGGTTTCGACGCGGGTCAGTAGCATGGGGTGCTCCAATTATTGATTCGCTAGGCACTTTCCTATTTCAAAGGGATTTTCCTACTTGTCTAGGGGTTTTCCTATCGCTATGGTAAATCCATGAATGATACCCGGACTGTTCTCGACCAGCTCATCCGCGACCGGGGCGAGGACTATGCCTCGCTGTCGCGGCTGCTCGGGCGCAATGCCGCCTATATCCAGCAGTTCATCCGGCGCGGGACGCCGCGCAAGCTCGATGAGGAGGACCGGCGGACACTCGCGCGCTACTTCCGCGTCGACGAAGCGGTGCTGGGCGGGCCGCCAGCCCTGATCGCCACGCCGACACCGCGTGGCCGGAACGGCGCGGTTAACGACAGGGGGGCAGGCTGGACCGCTCCCCGTCCCGCGCTACGCGCGGTGGCGGAACTTATCCGCATCCCGCGCCTCGCGGTGCGGGCATCGGCAGGGGCCGGAACGCTCGATGCCGACGAATTCGACGTCAGTTCGATCGGACTGACACCAGCGTTCCTGCGGACGCTGTGCAGCGACCCGGGGCTGCTGTCGATGATTCAGGTTAGCGGCGATTCGATGGAGCCAGTGCTGGGCGACGGCGACGACATTCTCGTTGACCGTAGCGATGCCGCTGACCGCGTCCGTGACGGCATTTACGTTCTGCGCTTCGACGATGCGCTTAACGTGAAGCGCATCGCGCTGAACCCCGAGGGCCGCCGCTTTACCGTCCGCAGCGACAATGCCGCTTATCCGTCATGGCCCGACTGTGACCCGGCGCGGATCGACATCATCGGGCGAGTGGTGTGGGTCGGGCGGCGGGTGAGGTAGACCCGCCTGCCCAACCAAAACCTACTCCTTCGCCAACCCCTCAACCTTGGCCAGATCAATCCCCGCCACCGCCGCCTTCAGCACGTCGATGGATGCGGCGTGGCCCTCGGCCTGGACCATCACGCGGTCGCCGATGATGGTGCCG
>JANNCK010000103.1:0-2309 GCA_031386545.1 Sphingomonadales bacterium | reverse complement strand
GGCGATGCTTCAAACCGGCGTCAGCAGCCACCGTGCCGGGCTGGGCAATATGCCCGAAACGATCCCGCCCGCACACATCGGCAAGCCCGGCTACGAGGCCGAACTCAATAACCGCGTCGTCACGATTGCCGACCTGTTACGGACCGGCGGTTACCGAACCTACCTGACCGGCAAATGGCATTTGGGCAAAGCTCCGGCAAAGCTGCCTACCGCGCGCGGATATGACCACGCGTTCGCACTTGCCGCATCGGGCGCGGATAATTTCGAGGAAAAGCCCAACCTCCTGCTCTACGACCACGCCGACTGGACCGAGGACGGTAAACCCGCCCATCTGCCCAAAAACTATTATTCGTCGCGCTTCATTGTCGATAAAATGATCGCCTATATCGAGCGCGGTCGGGCAAGCGGAAAGCCGTTTCTTGCCTCGCTCAACTTCCTCGCCAACCATATCCCGGTACAAGCGTCCGATACCGACATAGCGGCCTATACGGATCGCTACAAAGCTGGCTGGGCGGCTTTGCGCGAAGAGCGCCGACGCGGTGCCATCGCCAAAGGTGTGATGCCAGCCGACATGAAGATGGTGACGATGGACAGCACCGGCGACTGGAACGCGCTCACCCCTACGGAGAAAAACCAACGCACCGGGGCCATGGCAGCCTATGGCGGTATGGCAACGGCAATGGACCGCGAGATCGGTCGCCTTGTCGCCCACCTGAAAGCGACCGGCGACTATGACAATACAGTCTTCGTCTTCCTGTCGGACAACGGCGGTGAGGCCATTGACCCAATGGCCCGCCCTTTCAACCGGACGATGACGAAAATCTATTACGACCAGAGCGTGACGCGACAGGGGCGTCCCGGTTCGCTGACTGCCATCGGCACCAGCTTTGCCAGCGCGGTATCTGCGCCGTTACGCGGGTATAAATTCACCGCCAGCGAAGGTGGATTGCGTGTGCCACTGATTATCGCATGGCCGGGGAATCCGGCGATGAAGCCCGGTCGCACAGCTGGTGGTTTTACACATGTCACTGACATCGCCCCTACCCTGCTGGCGCTGGCAGGTGTTGCTGGCCAGCAGGGCACTTTCGCCGGCCGAACGGTCGAACCGATGACCGGTTACAGCCTTGCCCCGCTGCTGACTGGCGCAGCAGCGACTGTCCATCCCGTAGACATGCCGCTGGGCTATGAATTGGCAGGCAACGCCGTGCTGTTCAAAAACGAAGACAAGCTCGTCAAGAACCTGCCGCCATATGGTGACGGGAAATGGGCACTTTACGATATTGCCCGTGATCCCGGCGAGACCACTGACCTGTCGATTTCTCAGCCTGTACGCTTTGCCGCGATGCTGGCGGACTATGCCGCCTTCGCCAAGCGCGATCAGGTTCTCCCGATGCCGCCCGGCTATCGTGCGCTCAAGCAGGTGCAGGACAATGCGCTGCGCGACCTGTTAATCCCGCGCCTGCTCCGGCTTTTGCCTTGGGCAGCGGGACTGGTCGTTTTAGCCTTTGCCCCGCTATTATGGTGGCGGCATCGACGGAAACTACGCACACGCCACCGCTAGAACCGCAATATCCCCTCACCGGAGTTTATATTTTCTACCGGTGCACAACACGGGAATTAGCCGCCCGGATTTCGGCCTGAAGCGCTTCAAACCTTACAGATTCAGCTAACCGCCTTCACAGTCGGCGCGCCACAATTGACGCGATCCGTGCCGCCATCACGCGCACGCCCTTCGCATTCGGGTGAATGCCGTCGGCCAGCATTAACTGCCGGTCGCCAACCACACCCGCCAGAACAAACGGATCAAGAGCAGCGTCGTATGTGCGTGCCAATTTCGGATACATCGTGTCGAACTGCCCCGCATAGTCGGGGCCAAGGTTGGGCGGCGCGCGCATCCCTGTCAGAACAACCGGAATGTTACGTCGTCGCAACTCGTCGAGCATCGCAACCAAATTCGCACGCGTCTCGGCTACGGGAATCTGGCGCAACACGTCGTTTCCACCCAGCCCGAGTATCACCAAATCCGGCTTGCGCGGCAGATTATCGAGCGTGAAAGCAAGACGCTTGCGGCCCGACGATGTCGTATCGCCAGAAACGCCAGCATTCACCACCTTTGCATTGATGTCCTTTTGACGCAGCAGTGTTTCGACATGCGCAGGCATGTTATCTCCGCTCTTCAGGCCGTACCCGGCGTACAGGCTATCGCCGAATGCGAGGATCAGCTGCTCCGGCCCTTTCACGGAAACGCGAACTGTGGAGATCTGCGCATTTTGCGCCATCCCTGTCCGGTTCGCGACATCGGTCTGATT
>JANNCK010000101.1:0-5273 GCA_031386545.1 Sphingomonadales bacterium | reverse complement strand
CGGGGTTCAAGCACCGCCCGGAACCGGCTAGAGCGAGGTCATGGGACTATCAAATCATGAAAACGCACTGATCGCGCGCGCAGTTGCGGCACCGATGCGGGCGCAGGTCGAACGCTGGGCGGCGATCAACAGCGGGACAAGTAATTTGGCGGGACTGGCGGAGGTGGCGGGCTTGCTAGCCAAAGCCTTTGCAGTTCTGCCGGGCGCGGTTCGCTTCGTCGATCCAGCCCCCGAGGAGAGCGTTGCGCCCGATGGCAGCGTCCGTACTGCCCAGCGGGGTCAGCACATCCATATTGCAGTCCGTCCTGGCACCAACCGGCGCATCTTGCTGACCGGGCATATGGATACTGTTTTCCCGGTCGATCATCCTTTCCAGACGCTGCGCGAGATCGAGCCGGGCGTCATCAATGGCCCCGGCGTGGCCGATATGAAGGGTGGCATTGCGGTGATGCTGGCAGCACTCTCAGCATTCGAGGGCAGTGATCGTGCGTCGGCACTGGGTTATGATGTCATCCTCAACAGCGACGAAGAGACAGGGTCGACCACATCAGCAGCGTTGATCGCAGACCTCGCGCGCGGCAAGATTGCGGCGCTCACCTTTGAACCCGCCGCACTGCCCGACGGCACTCTCGCTGGCGCGCGACCGGGCAGCGGCAATTTCAGTTTCGCGGTAACCGGTAAGTCTGCCCATGCGGGGCGTAATCCCGATGACGGGCGCAATGCGGTGATGGCTGCTGCCGATCTCGCTCTGCGACTGGCGGCGCTGCGCAAGGCGGGGCTGAGCGTCAATCCGGCCAAGATCGACGGCGGGGGACCGAACAACGTCGTGCCCGATCATGCGGTCCTACGGGTAAACCTGCGACCTCTGACGCCTGAACTGGAAGCGGAGGCCAAGGCGGCGATTGCGGCAATCGTGACGGAAGTTGCACGACATCATGACGTCAGCATCCACCAGCACGGTGGTTTTGGCCGCCCGCCTAAACCAATGAACGCGCCCGCCGAACGCCTGTTCGGGCTGGTCCGCGATTGTGGCGCGGACTTGGGCCAGAGCATTGCTTGGAAAGCGACTGGTGGCGTCTGCGACGGCAATAATATCGCAGCCTGCGGGGTGCCCGTAGTCGACACAATGGGGGTGCGCGGGGGTGCCATTCATTCAGATCAGGAGTATCTGATCGTCGAATCGCTGGCGGAGCGCGCGGCACTGAGCGCGCTCACTTTCTACCGGCTGGCTAACGGGGCTTTTTGATGACTTTCAGCCGATGACTTTCCGGATGCGGGCGGCGCGTGCCGACGACCTTGCTGCACTTTACGAGATGGCGAAGCTGACCGGTGGAGGGTTTACCAACCTGCCGCCGGATCGCCCTTCACTTACCGCTAAGCTCGACCGGTCTGATGCTGCATTTGCACGTATAGAAGAAGCAGTCACAGACGATTTGTTCGTGCTTGTGCTCGAAAACATCGACAGCGGCCAAGTGCGCGGCACCTGCCAGATTTTCAGCCAAATCGGGATGCACGCCCCGTTTTACAGCTATCGCATCGGCACACTGACCCAGCATTCCAAGGAATTGGGGCGGACTTTCCGCGCCGATATGCTGACACTATCAACCGATCTGGAAGGATCGAGCGAAGTCGGTGGTCTGTTTTTGCACCCGCGTGAACGCGCCGGTGGTCTCGGCATGTTGATTGCCCGCAGCCGTTATCTGTTTGTGCGCCAGCATCGTGCGCGATTTGCCGACCGGATGATTGCCGAACTGCGCGGCCTGATCGACGAGGGTGGCGGCTCGCCGTTCTGGGACGGGCTGGCGGGCCGGTTTTTCGGCATGAACTTTCAGGATGCCGACGAATTCAACGCAATCAACGGGCACCAGTTCATTGCCGATTTGATGCCGAAAACGCCGATCTACATTGCGATGCTGACCGATCACGCGCGCGCCTCCATCGGTTTGCCACATCCTTCAGGCCGCGCCGCGATGCGGATGCTGGAGAACGAGGGGTTCAGCAACGACGGTTACATCGATATTTTCGACGGTGGGCCAACGATGTGCGCCGCAACCAGCCGCATCCGGTCGGTCGCCGAAGCGCGCGAGGTTGTGATCGAGCGCGTTGCGGACAACGCCGGACCCCGGACGATTGTCTCGCAAGGAACACTGACTGATTTCACCGCAGCTTGGGGGCATGTCGAGGACGCAACCATTGACCCGGTATCTGCCGCGGCACTGGGCGTTGAGCCGGGGCAAACCGTGCTGGTCGCGCCGCAATGAGCACCCCGACGGATTTAGTCGAAATCAACTTCGACGGCATCGTCGGGCCTAGCCACAATTACGCGGGGCTAAGCTCGGGCAACCTTGCCTCGGCGAAAAATGCCGGTGCCGTTTCGCATCCCCGCGCCGCAGCGCTGCAGGGTGTCGAGAAGATGCGGGCGAATGTGCAACTCGGCCTGCCCCAAGGCGTGTTTATGCCACAAAACCGTCCCGATACAGAGTGGTTGGCAAGTCTGGGCCATCATGATGAACACGGCATTGAACCGCATATCCGTGCCGCCGCGATGTCGGCTTCGTCGATGTGGGCCGCCAATGCCGCAACCGTTTCGCCCGCGCCGGATACGTTTGACGGGCGCTGTCATCTGACTGTCGCAAATCTGATGACGATGCCGCACCGCGCGCATGAATGGCCGGGGACAATCGACCAGTTGCGGATCGCGTTTTCGAACACGGCCTTTGCGGTGCACGCGCCCGTCCCTGCCCCGTTTGGCGACGAGGGCGCAGCCAACCATATGCGGCTGTGCGCCCATCATGGTGCGCCGGGGGTCGAAGCGTTTGTTTACGGCGTGCGCGGCGGTGCTTTTCCGGCGCGACAACATGTCGAGGCGTCGAAAGCAGTCGCACGGCTGCACGGTGTGGCCAACGCGCTGTTCGTTGAACAATCCGAGGAGGCAATCGCAGCAGGCGCATTCCACAATGATGTCGTTGCTGTGGCCAATGAACGTGTCCTGTTCGCGCACGAGCAGGCGTTTGCCGACAAGATTGGTTTCTACTCGGACCTGAACCGCATGCTGCCAGAAGTCGAAATCATCGAGGTGCCCGCCAGCGTCATTTCGCTGGCCGACGCGATCAGCAGCTATTTGTTCAATGCCCAGCTCGTGACCTTGCCGGGAGGTGACGGCATGGCCCTGATCCTGCCGACCGAAGCACAGGCGAACCCGCGCGTCTGGGGCTGGCTGGAGCAACTGGTCGCGGGCAATGGACCAATCCGCCGCCTCGTTCCCGTCGATGTCCGTGAATCAATGGCGAATGGCGGTGGTCCTGCCTGCCTGCGGCTGCGCGTCGTGGCTGACCCGGCGACCGTCGATCCGCGCTTTCTGGTCGACGAGGCAAAGCTGGATATGATAGCGACTGTCATCGCGGCGTATTGGCCCGAAGCAATTGCGCCGATCGATCTCGCCAGCGGCACATTGATCACCGACATCGGACGGGCGCGGCAAGCACTTGTGAGCGCACTTGGCGTTCCGTTGTAGGCTTGGGCGATCTGAGACTGTCGGATTAACTGACAGTTTACCTTCATTGCTAACCAGCTGTTTACGCAAAATGTCGGTTGGCCTAGTCCTTGCTGCATGACTGACATGCTCCGCAAGATTACCCGCCTGTTTGTGATCAAAACCCGGGTAGAAGCCTATCTGATCATCTTTGCGCTCGCTGTCGGTGCGATGGAGCGGGGCAAGGCATATCTGGGCGAATATCCGGGCACAGGCGGCTGGTTGCTGTTCTGGGCATGTAGCGGGTCGGTGATGCTGGCCGGTGCCAAGATCCTTGATGCACTCAGATACGAGCGCGAACGCCAGCTTGACTGCAAGTAAAGGCACAAGTCCCACGCGCCAGACAAGGGCATTGGGGATTGAATTGATTTGTGAGAAAATGGCGCGCCCGGAACGATTCGAACGTCCGGCCCTCAGATTCGTAGTCTGATGCTCTATCCAGCTGAGCTACGGGCGCGCAGAGGCGTTTCACATAGCGCGTGTTTCACAACGCGCAACCCCGTTGCGGCCCTGAATTGCAACGCCTAGGGCTTAAGACATGAAAAAAGCAGCACTTCTGATCCTTTCGATACTGTCCGGGCCGACGCTGTCCGGGTGCACGCAAAGCGTCGATGCGCCGTCGCTGCTGCCACGCCCTGCTGAAACAGCGGACATCGATGCCCCCGCGCCCGCCCCTGCCCCGCCGACGCCCGCCGATGCCGCGCAAAATACGCTTATTATCAAGCTGCTCGATCAAGCGCGCATAGGCAACGCCGCATTTGAAAAGGCGCTGCCGTCGGCAACCGTCAATGCGCCACCACAGAGCGAAGCGTGGATACTGGCACAAAACGCGCGGTCAGCGGTAGAGGTCGCGCGGGGACCGACACTCGACGCGCTGTCCGCCCTCGACTCGGCAATCGGTGATGCCATCGACAAGGGACAGGAAACGGCAGCGCTGGCGGTTGCACGGACCGAGGTTCAGACAATCTATGACCGCCAGACCGCAAAGCTCGAATCGCTTATCCGCTGACGGCTTCGGCGTGGAGGGTGGCAAGATGGGCATAGTGCCCCGCGCCCATGCGGTTGCCCGCGATTTCCGCCGGGTCCAGATCGCGGAGTTTCTTTGCCGGACGGCCAATCCATAGCTCGCCAGCGCCAATGGTCTTGCCCGGGCTGAGCAACGCCCCCGCCGCCAGCATCCCGTCCGATTGGATCGTGCAACCGTCCATGACGATGCTGCCGAGCCCGACAAAAGCATGGTCGTGCAGGATCGAGCCGTGCAGCATGACCATATGGCCGATCAGAACGTCGTCGCCGATGAGCGTCGGCAGGCCAGCTTCACTGCCCGGTTTAGGTGAGTCGACGTGGATCACCGTCCCGTCCTGAATATTCGTACGCGCGCCGATACGGATTTGGTTCACATCTCCGCGCAGCACGCAATTATACCAGATGCTCGAATTCGGCCCGATCTCGACGTCGCCGATAATCCGCGCGCCCGGTGCGATGAACGCCGTCGGGTGAATCTTGGGGGTTTTGCCCTGATAGGAAATGATTGAACTCATTAGATGACCTTAGTGGCGCGTCCATTTGATGACAGGCAGGATGCTGGCGAAATCGTCGGTCCAGCCGGGAAAGCCGTCGCGGCGCTTGGTATTGCGCCATTTGTCGGCACCGGTACGTTGGACAAACGCCGCCAGCACCGCCGGGTTACGGGCAAGCACAACCCAGTGCGAGTCCGAATAGGCGCGTTTACGGCCCGCTG